>NZ_JAPDBE010000008.1:0-141092 GCF_027705025.1 Aeromonas sp. D3
ATGTTATTCACGCTGGCCAACCTGTTTCGGGCGGACCAAATGATACGTCAGTGGGAGAGATCTCACTAAAAACTGGGGATAACGCCTTAAATGGCGAAGAAACGGTCTAAATAGGCTGATTCAAGGCATTTACGGGAGAAAAAATCGGCTCAAACATGAAGAAATGAAATGACTGAGTCAGCCGAGAAGAATTTCCCCGCTTATTCGCACCTTCCCTAAAAGCAGGCTTTGACTGGGCTAATCGTGAGGATTGCCGTATTAAATTTGTCGGCTTGTTCGATACCGTTTGTACTGCAATGTTCAATAAGCGAAACGTAACGTTAGCCCCCGACTGTGCCGAACGGGTAGTCCATCTCATTGCAGCCGATGAGTGGCGCTATTTCTTTGCCTTGACCCGGATCACTGATGATGTTGCTGGTAACCAGATTGCACCCAATTTTACTGAGGTGCTCATTCCAGGATCTCACTCTGATGTGGGTGGTGGTTACTACAGCCGATGGAGTTTGAGCAATCCCAATAGCGATCCCGCGATTACAGAGCAAGTCTCCATCAAGGTTTGTAGAAGTGAAGCATCTGCTATGACATATGACCCTAAAGATAGCAGCGCCTATCGACGAGCTAGGCAGTATGCCGAAGAGCAGGTGGTAAAGGGGTGGGGTAACGAGGTTGTTGACTTACCTAATGTGGCGAGTGCTCCGGTGAGGAATAAGGTCAGCTTGCGAGTGAGGAGCAGCCGACATCCCAAGACAGATAAAATGAGTGTCGAGGTTGAAGTGCTGCTCAATCGCGTAGTCGAAGGTGAATACTCACGAATTCCACTTCACATGATGGTCGCAGCAGCTCAGGATGTTGGAGTGCCATTTATCACATGGAAACCAGATGAACGGGCGCTCATGTTGGAAAGTGGTGCACCTAAACTCCCTCGTACCGATCTGGCCAAACTTGATATGCTCTGGGTCAATGCCGCCAAAGAGCGGGGGGTGTCCAAGGATTTAACTAAGCAACTCGATGCTGAGGCCTACCGCCAACTGCGTTTTGAATATCTTCATCACAGCGCTGATACAGGATTGGTGAATAGGCCACATCACCACCGAGGCAAAGAAGCACGTCATATTTACACTAACCAGGAGGGGGGATAATGAAATTCCGTTGGATCGGCTTGTCACTACTGGTTATGGCTCTACTTGGGTGCAGCAGCAAAGGTATAGCCAATAGCCAAAACACTATGGACTGGCGTTATATGGTGGGTACCAATGCGGATGAAATTTGGAGCAGCAAAGCCAATTTTTATCGAGATGGAAAACCTATTCATGGCTCATCAAATGGGGCGGTATCATCGGTTAGCAAGGAGTCATTGAGGGACAAAGACTACAGTTGGACCATCGGCAAGGGAAGGAGTGCTGAAAATCAACCGATACCCAATGAAGTACAAATAGAGTGGGTCTCGTACCATGATAAAAAGCGCTATGGTATTACTCTGAAACTACCTGTAGACATTGGCACTCAGATGGCCCAGCGTTACTTCATCTCAAATGGCAAAAAACGCGAAGAAACGCAGCGTAATATCATTGCCGTAGGGATGGCTCCGGGCAGTTATGTCGAGGTGTTCCTGACACAATACAACGTCAAACCAGACATTCTGCTTGTTAGGGGTTTAGCCCATGAAGTAACCGATGATTATTATGACAAGCGAGTTCCCTTGAGCAAGCAATACGGGTTTGACGAGTTTTATCAAAAATATGGTGTAGCCTACCAACAGTACCCAATTCCCATGGGCATGGACTGGGTCCCTATCATGGACGCTTACCGCGCAGCACAGCCTAAGACGGATACCAATCCAGTCAATTAATTTGGATAGCGGTTTTAAGAGGTATCAATGAAGCAGTACCAAAACTGGTTGGCCCAGTATCTAATCTGTCGTCGTGATAACGACCATGCCATGGCCGCAGAATTGGCAGAGAGTATCTGTGATTTCTGGCAGGCCAGAGGTGATAAGGCTGAGCATACCAAGTGGCAGAAGGTCTATCAGGATCACCGACAGAAAACCACCTGACAGGCAGGGCTAATGGCCAGGGAAGGCGCCGCATCAGCTTTATGCCCATCAGGTGGCTGCGTAGCATAACGGATCAGCTAGAAAGACAGCAGTGCCTCACCCGTCACTTTTTCACTCAGCGTAGATTCTCCCCATGAAATACCGTGCCTTATGGCTGGTGCTGGCGACCAGCATACTTGCAGCCTGTACTTCCACTACGTCACTCACTGACGCCGAGCTATCCCAAGCCGCAAAGCAGGGGAATGGCCGAGCTCAATATGAGCTGGCCAAGCGCCTAGCCAAGCAACCTGATTACCCCAACGCCATGCACTGGATGCAGCAAGCGGCAGAGCAGTCGGGCCCTTTGGCCGCCGATCAGCAGATCCGCGCCAGCGCCGCGTGGCAAGTGGGTGACTGGTACCAAGCAGGGCTCGGTGAGCCCAAAAGCCCTGTGCTTGCTACACAGTGGTGGCAGCGCTCGGCTCGTCTTGGCAACACCAATGCCAGCTATCGGTTGGGACTAGGCTGTGTTCTCAAAATGCTGGTTTTCTGTTCACCAATAGTTCCCGTAAGTAACGAAGGCAGAAAGCCAGCTTGATAAAGGCTGCAAAACTTCCCGCCAGCTTTTCATACCTCGTTGAGAATCGGCGAAACTTCTTCAGCCATCCGAAGCACCGTTCGACCACATTTCTCCTACGGTAACGAGCTTTGTCTAACACCAGCGGACGTCCCTTATGGTGCCGTTGCTGGTCGCTGCGTTGCGGGATAACCGCTTTTATCTTTCTGCGCCGGAGTTCTGCCCGCAGAGCCCTGCTGCTATAGGCCTTATCTGCGGCAAGATGCGTTGGTCGCGTGCGATAACGGCCTGATGACGTCGGGATCCTTGCCATGGCCAACGCACTTGTCGCATATCTGATTTCCGCTGATTGCCCCGGCGAAAGGCAGAACCCTAGCGGTAAACCATTACCATCAGTGACCAGGTGAATTTTGCTGCCAAAACCACCACGAGAGCGACCAAGTGCTTGATTCACCGGAGTGTTTTTTACGCGCTCCGGCAGCATCTTTGGATGCCCTGACATTGGAGCCGTCAATGCACCACAGGTCGAAGTCGATAAGCCCTTCTTCATTGAGATGCAGTTGCAGCGCCGCAAGGATGGCATCGATGCGGCCTGTGCTTTGCCAACGTCGAAAGGAGTTGTAGACCGAGTTCCATGGGCCGAAACGTTCTGGCAGATCTCGCCAAGGTGCACCGGTGTGAAGTATCCAGAGAATGCCATCAAGCACTTGGCGTGGCTCACGAGTAGGGCGTCCGCTTATGCGGTGATGTGGAAACAGGGGCTCGATAAGCCCCCATTGTGCATCGGTTAACTGATAGCGACGGGACACTATATAGGTCTTAAGCTGCTGAGAAGATGTGAGATTATATCTTCATCACTTTAAGAACACAGCCTAGCAATACTTGTCTTCATTTTGTTTTCACTTAGTTAACCATCAGTCCCAGGGGGTAACCTTGGCGTACTTGTATTTGGCGTAGACGGGATTGCCATTGAAGGAGCTTGGCGGGAAGCTCGGATTGGCACTGATCCAGTTGTTCACAAATGTCTGCATCCTGCTCGTGACAGGACGACTTTCGCGGCGCACGCCTACCCATCTATTCTGGACTCGACTAAATACCTGCCAGGTGACGCCAGCTTCATCAATGTTGAAGGCGTAGCGCTCCATGTTCCAGATGGACATGCCGTACTTGCCTAGATCGATGTCTTGGGGATACTGGCGCCCCTGGATCCAGATGTTGGTATGGAGCAGGTTGGTGCCGCCCATCAGCTCGATGTCGACTTCATAGTGAGAGCTGGTGCCCGCATCACCGGTATAGGTGAAGAATGAGCTGATGGTGCCGGGCACCGATCCTGCCTGCATCTGCACCTCATAACGTCCCTTGCGGGTGTAGTTGTAGGTTCGTAGCTCAGCGCAACTCTTGCTGCCCCGGTCCGATTTTGCATGGAGGATCGCCATGCCGGACTCCATCCATACATTGGCCGCGCGCCAGGTGCAGTCGAATTCCGACCCATCATTGCGCCAGCCGTCAGAGACCTGCCAATCTTGATTGCTCCACCACCATGCAGAAGCCTGGGGTGAATATAATTCACCCGCCATCAGCAACACTGAAATTAGTCCAAAATTACGCATATTCTCGACAATCCTATGTGTTTTTAATTAGTGTTTATATTGATAACTACAAGCAGTATCAGAATAACCATAAATTATTCTCTAAACTAATACTGATATCGCGTCATGACAGTTTCATATTTTTGAAACTACTTGCGAAAAGTATGAAAGATATGATGGAGGAAGGTAAAGCCAGAATAAAAAAGCCACCGTAATATTACGGTGGCAAAAGCACGGACTCCCGATCCGATGAGATGAATATCAGCTGGCTTGGCGGCGATAGATCTCGACCAGTTCGGTGGCCAGCTCACGGCACAGAATGGAGGTCATCAAATGATCTTGGGCATGCACCATGACCAGCGTCATCTTGGTCTTGCCCTCACCCTCATCGGCTTCAATCAGTTTGGTTTGTACGGCATGGGCTGCCTTACCTGCTTCGGTGGCCTGGAGCAGCAAGGCATCCGCTTCGCTGAACTGGCCGGCGCGGGCCTGACGCAGGGCTTCGAAACAGAGACTGCGAGATTGGCCAGCATTGACGATGATGCCCATGACTGCTTCTTCAAGATCCATCATTTATGACTCCTTAAAATCCATTATTACGAGAGACGTCGGCGAACCATTCACCACTCTTCTTGACGGTGCGCTGCTGGCTTTCCAAATCAAGGCTGATGAATCCATAACGGTTTTTGTAGGCATTCATCCAGGACCAGTTGTCAATAAAGGTCCACAGGTGATAACCACGGCAATTACTTCCTTCGGCAATGGCGGTATGAATCCACTGGAGGTGGCCACGAATGAAGTCGATACGATAATCGTCTTTTACCTGGCCGTCTTCACCAATGAATCTGTGTTCCCCTTCGACACCCATGCCATTCTCGGAGATATAGCTTGGAATATTTTCATAGTTGTCGCGCAGGTTGATCAATATGTCATAGATACCGCGCTCATATATTTCCCAGCCACGATAGGGGTTCATTTTTCGGCCCGGCATTTCGTAATTCTCGAAGAACCAGTCCGGCAGGAAAGGGGCGCCCGGGTTGATGGCCGTCATGCGCGCCTTCACTCGCCGCGGCTGGTAGTAGTTGATGCCGAGCAGATCGATCTTGCCGGCGGCCAGCAGCTCGCAGTCGCCGCTTTGCACCACGGGCATCTGATCGTGTTCGCGCAGGATGTCGATCAGCTCCTGGGGATAGACCCCCTTCACTGCCGGGTCGAGGAAGGCGCGGTTGAAGAACAAGTCGGCAATGAACGAGGCCTTCAAATCCGCCGGGTTTGAAGAGCGCGGATAGGAGGGGGTCAGGTTCAAGACGATTCCGATCTGGCCCGGCAGGGAGAGTGCGCGATAGCGCTTCACCGCCAGGCTGTGGGCCAGCATCATGTGATAGGCCACCTGGGCTGCCCGCTTGAAGTCCATCAGGTTCGGGTAGTGGAAGTCATACAGATAACCTCCTTCCACCACCACCACGGGTTCGTTGAAAGTCATCCAGCAGGCGACGCGATCGCCAAACAGTTTGAAGCAGATGTCGGCGTACTCGGCAAAGGCCGCCACCGTCTCGCGGTTCTCCCAGCCACCCTGCTCTTGCCAGTACATCGGCATGTCGAAGTGGAACAGACCGATGAAGGGCTTGATTCCCTTGGCCAGCAGTTCGTCGATCACCTTGTTGTAGAAGTCGACGGCCTCCTGGTTGACAGTACGGCCATCCGGCAGCAGACGGGCCCAGGAAATAGAGGTGCGGAAGCTGTTGTGGCCAATCTGCTCCATTAACGCGATGTCTTCACTATAGCGATCATAGAAGGTCGAAGTGTTGGTTGGGCCTACTTGGCCGTGAAAACGGTGCGGCTCCGTCTCAAACCAGTGATCCCAAATGGTCGGTGCCTTGCCGCCCACGTTTGCAGCTCCTTCCGATTGTGCGGCCGACGAGGCACTACCCCACCAGAAGCCTTCGGGGAATGTGTATTGCATTGCAGTTTCCTCTTGATAACTGGGCTGCGGACATCACTGCATCCGCAGCCTGTGGTGCTTATGCTTGACTCTGAACCGGTGTGATCATTGTTGATTTTTCTGCTTCTGCTTCTGCTTCTGCTTCTGCCTCATCGGCCTCTTGTTTGAGAAGGGTGCGCTCATAGGCCCGAACGAAGGGGTAATACATCAGGGCGGAGATCCCCATGCAGATGAAGCACAAGATGACCGGACTGAATGCCCAGTTGGTGGCCCAGGAGGCACCGATGGGCGCCGGAGTGGTCCAGGCGGTCAGCATCACAACCTTCTCCACCAGACCCAGATCCACGGCGAACCAAGCCAGGATGGCGTTGATCACAGGCACCAGGGTGAATGGCAGAAAGAAGACTGGGTTCATGATGATGGGGGCACCAAACAGGACCGGCTCATTGATGTTGAAGAAACCGGGGACTACGCCCATCCGCCCTATGGTGCGCAGGTGTACGGCTCGGCTGCGCATCAGAAGGAATGCCAGGGGTAGGGTAGAGCCCACACCGCCGATAAACAGGAAGTGATCCCAGAAACCGGGCAAGAAGGTGTGAGGAATGGCTTGGCCGGCGGCCAGTGCAGCCTGATTGCTGGCTAGGTTTGCCATCCAGAATGGGTTCATTATGCCTGTGACGATCATGGTGCCGTGGATGCCGGCAAACCAGAGGATCTGGCACAGCAACACCGCCAGCAGGACGGCAGGCAGACTGTCAGAGGCCGCCACCAGGGGTTTGAGCATGGCCATGATCGCCTCGGGCAGGATCATGCCTGTGGTTTCCTGCAACAGCATATTGAGGGGGTGCAGGGTCAGGATGATCGCCAGTACCGGTATCAACACCTCGAAAGAGCGCGCAACCCCCATCGGCACTTGCTCGGGCAGACGTATGGTGATGTTGTTGCGCTTGAGCCAGGCATACACTTCAGTCGAATAGATGGCGCAGATGAGGGCGGTGAAGATGCCCTGTCCGGAGAAATACTGGGTGGAGATGGTGCCATCTTTATATTGCGCCGCCACCAGCATGAACGACATCAGCGACAGCAGGCCCGTGGTGATGGGGTCCAGGGAGTATTGCTTGGCCAGGCTGGATGCGACGCCCACCGAGATGAAGACCGTCATCAGCCCCATGCTCATGTTGAAGGGCAACATGAGCTCGGCACGATAGGTGTTGGAAAAATCGAGCCAGGCTCTGGCAAAGCCCCAGGTGGTTTCGCTGGAGATGGGGGGGAAGATGAAGACCAGCATGAAACTGCCGACAATCATGAACGGCAGCGCGGCAATGAAGCCGTCACGGATGGCCAGAACATAGCGTTGCTGGCCCAGTTTTCCTGCCAATGGGCCGATCCGTTGTTCGATCAACTTGACCAGCATCCCATAGAGTGAACTCATAGTGTGTGTCCTTCCTTGTGAGCACGCTTAACCGATCAGGGACAGGGCGTAGTCCAGCACCTTGTCGCCGCGCTGCATGCCGTAATCCATCATGTCGATAGGTTGTACCTTGATCCCGTGAGCCGCCGCCTTGGCTTGCAACTCCGGTTGCATGTACTTGATCTGCGGTCCCAGCAAGACCACCTGGTAATGGGGCATCTGGTCATCGAACTCCGATGCGCCAAAGGCCTTGATCTCGGCAGCCAGACCCCGCTTCTCGGCTTCTACCAGCATTTTTTTCACCAGTAGGCTGGTGGACATTCCGGCAGAGCAGCACAACATGATTTTTTTCATGATTATTCCTCAGTTATTAAATTGAGCTCACTATAGAACGATGAAAAAAAATAGGAAATCGATTTCACGTTATGAGGTTTGCAATTGTGATCTCGATCACTTTGGGGGCGACCTACGTAAACAAACTTAAACGTATTGCATTGAATAAAAACACTTTATTTATTTGTTGTTGATTGGTTGTATCGAATGGGTATCAGGCTTGACTCTATGAAATATCGATTTCAAATTTGTCGTGGTTTTCATGCTGTTGCTGCGTCCCTGCCGGGCAGGTTCCCCACATGGTGCACAGAGCACTCTCCCGGCGATGCGCTGACGTGTGGAGGACAAAGGCCGCAAGGCTGGACAACAGATACCCGCCGCTGCGATGTCCTGCGCTTCACTGCTCTCTGCCGTTTGCCGCCCCCCCTTGATGGCAAGGCCCCGTTCCCGGCCAAATCCGTTGACGCGGCCTCTTCTGGGCCATGGCGAGGTGCGACCTGCCAGAAGTAGGATGGTTGCAAGATTTCATCGCAGAGGCTCGCTTGCCCGGAGGCAAAGTCCTGTGCCGGTGGAGACGTTGACCTGGTGCTTGCCGTACAGCCCGAAGGGATGATGACCGTACCGACTTCAGATGCCAGCCACGGCTTCCCTGCTTTCCGGTAGAGCAGCGTTGCACCGCAGGATAGGCTGGAGATGAGCGGCGGTCATATTACGTCAGCAAGCCTAATGGCACGGCATAACGGCAGAAAATCAGAAGTGCACAAAGGTGGATGAGAGGCAATCAGAAAGTATGATTTGGTCGTGGAGGCTGTGGAGAGGGGAAAGAAGCAATAGTTCTAGGAGGCCCTTGTCTGTCCACCCGGTAGCAGTTGCATGATGGCGGGAAACGGGAAACGGGAAACGGGAAACGGGAAACGGGAAACGGGAAACGGGAAACGGGAAACGGGAAACAAAGGACGGACACCGGCCCGGAATCGGCCTTGAGGCAAAGTCGGGGGGGGGGGGAGGGGAAAAATGCTCCGTCAGGGGACGGAGCATCGAGAGGGCACTTAGCGGGTTAATCCGCCTTCATCCAGCACGCTGACAGCCCAGAAGAAGGGAGCATTCCAGTTGATGGTAACTTCGTTCAGTGTCCAGGCTCCTATCTCGTCTTTCCAGCAGGTCTGGCCGGTGCACTTCCCTTTCATAGTGGATGCAACGGGATCGCTGAAGTTGATGGAGTTGGGGCCCCCAGACATTACTCCTGGCGGAACCAGGGGGGACGCGGGATCAGCTGGGTGTGCCCAGAACCTGTGGTGCGGATTCTTCAGCGGACGACTGCCGTAGCCCGACACATAGGACTGGTCGAGCGGGTTGCGGCCCAGCACGTAGTCCATGGCGTCAGACATGGCCTGCAGGTATTTGCGCTCCCCCGTGAAGTCATGCGCCAGCCCGAGGAAGATGCTGCGATTCATCAGGTTGGAGTTGGAGCCCCAGGGGTATTCGGTGGCCTGATAGGGGATAAGGTAACCCTCTGTCGCCACGCTCTTCTGGTAACCGTCGGCGGCGGCGATGATGGCGGCACGCGCCTTCTCCACGTCCTGCTTGCCCAGCTTGTTGGGCACCATGGCCAGGGTGATGGTTCCTGCGCTGCTGAGATCCTGCCAGTAGAGATCACCGCTTGCGCTGCGATCACCCTTGGGGGCGGCCAGATAGAGAGGGGACTGCTGGACGGCCTGCTTGTACTCGGCCTTGCCGGTGGTGGCGAACAGCTCGGCGGCAGCCCAGTAGAATTCGTCCTTCAGGTTGGTGTCATCGTAGGGACCGGATCCCACAAAGTTGTCATAGGCATAGACGTCCGGATGATGGTTGGCCGCCTTCCAGGCTCGCTCGGCTGCCTGCAGGCTGCGCTGTGCGAAGGCCGGATCCAGATCTTTCCATACGCGGGCAGACTGGGCGGCTGTGGCAGCCAGATTCAGGGTCGCAGCCGTGCTGGGGTGGCTCAGGAAACGGGGCTGTGGATCCTTGTGGGGCGGGAGCGGCATCCCGGTCCAGGCTTCATCAGCGACCTTGTGGAAGACCATGCCTGAGGCATCGATCTCGGTCAGTTTCAGGCTGTCGAGCTGCTTGGACTGATCTCCTACCGGTACCCAGGCCTTCTTGCCTTCGGGTACCTGCATGGCGAGGAAGAACTCCATCATCCAGCGGGATTCGTCCAGCAGATCGTTGTGGCCGTTGTGCTGTTCCGGGATTTTAGCCTTGCCGTCGGCAAAGGCGCTCTTGTCACCCTCTTTCGCCAGTTGCTCTCGTTCATAAAGGTTCATCAAGGTCCATACCGAGATGCCGCCATTGACCACGTACTTGCCCTGATCGCCAGCGTCGTACCAGCCGCCGGTCACATCCAGCGTGAAGTCACAACCTGGCCACTGGTTGCCCTTGGCATCCTGTTTGTTGAAGCAGGTCACTTTCTCGGGCTTGTGTCCTGCCGGGCGAGCGAGATCGGGGCGCTGGACATATTTGGCCTCGATGTCGATGCCGCTACGCTGCTGATAGAAGAAGGAGAGGGCATCGAATTTCATGGTGTGATAGATGTCATCACCGATGCTGAACGGGTGGCTCTTCTGGCCGGCGACCTCCAGCACCAGGCCGGTGGCCGGGGCGGTGACCTGGCTGAAGTCGGCGATCTGCACGTTTTCCCCGGATGGGGCATTCAGGCCAAAGGGTGTGGTCTTGCCTTCGGCGATGGCCTCACCCTGGGCATTGCGCAGGGTCCAGGGGAGCGAGTCCTTACTGTCGGTGGCGATGGTCGCACGTTTCAATGCCTTGCTCAGGTAGCCGACTTGGTTGACGCGCACGCTGGCCAGATCAGATTTCTTGACCAGGGATGGACCCGAGAGCGTTGCTTCACCGATGCAGACGGTGGTCGGTGTCTGGGTGCCCATCTGGAGTTGAAACTGGGTCTTCTCGTCCGTGGAGGAGGGCGTGAACTGGATGTCGAAAGGTTTGGGTGTGCTGCTGAGGGCGAGGTCCTGCACCATGTGGTTGGTGTAGGGGGCGCCATCATGCTGGATCAGGGCCTTGACGTTGATGTCGCTCTTGGCCATGGCAGTGAAATGGAGCTTGTAGGTTTGCCCCTGAACCAGGCCGAGGTTGGACTGGCCCAGGATGACATCCCAGGGATTGGATCCCGACTCGGTGAAGGTGATGCAGCCCATCTGGTTCTCGGCGTTCAGGGTGCCCCCAGCCGTCCACCAGCCATCGGTTCCCTGGAAGCCCCCGTTGGTCAGCAATTCACCCACAGGTCCGGTAGATGCCGAGGAGGCACCGGAGCCGGATGCCCCTGCGCTGGGCAGGGAGCAGCCATGCAAGCCAATGACGCAAGACATGGCAAGCGTCAGGGCACTAAGCCGAGATATTTTCATTGTTACCCCTTTGATCACAGACGGAAATAATGGCGTCGATTTTCGCACTCGCGCTGAAAATGACCGAGTCATCCTGCGACCCGCATTTCACTGTCAAGATTTACATACAACCCTTGAGTGGAAATCGATTTCACGAGTTAGGTAATAGTAAAGTTTGTGGCAAATCAAGTTTGCCTTTATGAACTGTGATGTGGGCGACAAATTTTCGTTTATTGATATGTAGATCTACGTGATTTGAATTCTATTGAATCCTTATCATCCTCTCTTCATTTCCCGCCAGTTTAACCAAACGGGTGCCGTTCTCGGTAAAATATGCAGTGGCATGAGATGATGGGTATATTTTATATTTATGATTTTATTGTTTTTTCTCTCCGAGTGCTTTTCCGTGTGCTCCACCCCCTCCTGGATATTTTGCTGGCGCGAAACAGTCTGATCTTTGTGAGCTACATCACTATTTACTCTCTCGGTGGGATTTTTACCGTTGCAGGGCAAAGATACTGCTGGAATGGTGAAGAGATTTCTGTTTACCATTAAATATTCTTGCAATCGATTTCATGTTTGAGCTGTTTTTCAAGACGGATCCCCATGATCGATGCGTCAGGCGATGAATGAGAATATCCGGAGAGTCATAAGGAAAATGCGTAAAACTACAGGTCTCACCAGGTCTATGATCTGCCTATTCGTGGGGTGCGGCATCTGGAGTGCCGGGATGGCGGATGAGCTGTCGACCATGCCCTATTTTGCCACTTGGCCGCAGATCCACAGCGCCATTGCCAAGGACGAGGGGATGGAGCGCCAGATCCAGTCCCTGCTCTCCCGGATGACCCTGGAGGAGAAGGTCGGGCAGATGATCCAGCCCGACTTTCGTGAAGTGACCCCAGAGGAGGTCACTCGCTACAAGATTGGTTCCGTCCTCAACGGGGGCGGCGGTTGGCCAGGCAACAACAAACACGCTTCAGCGGCGGACTGGGCACGCCAGGCCGACACTTACTGGCAAGCGGCGGAAGCGGGCTTTGAGGGCAGGGGCTATCGTATTCCCTTCATGTGGGCGACCGATGCGGTGCACGGCCACAACAACGTCTTCGCGGCGACCCTGTTCCCGCACAACATCGGCCTTGGGGCGGCACGGGATCCGGGGCTCATCTACCGTATCGGCCAGGTGACGGCGCGGGAAGTGGCCGCCACCGGGCTGGACTGGACCTTCGCTCCGACGGTGGCGGTTCCCCGGGACGATCGCTGGGGCCGGACCTATGAAGGCTATTCCGAAGATCCCGCCATCGTCTATCACTATTCCGGCGAGATGGTGCGCGGCCTACAAGGGTCGGCGGCGGATCTGCGCGGCCAACGCCACGTCATCTCGAACGTGAAACATTTCGTGGGGGATGGCGGCACTCAGGACGGGGTCGATCGGGGCCAAAGTTTCTATTCGGAAGAAGACCTGCGCAACCTGCACGCGGTGGGCTACTTCTCGGGGCTGGATGCTGGCGCCCAGGTGGTCATGGCCTCGTTCAACAGCTGGCACAACGAGCTCAACCTCGATGTGTTGCCAGAGGACGGGGTTGAATACAACGGCAAGCTGCACGGTAGCCGCTATCTGCTGACCGACGTACTCAAGGGCAAGATGGGGTTTGATGGCCTGGTGGTATCGGACTGGAACGGCCACAGCGAGATCGCCGGTTGCACCATGGGGAGTTGCTTACCCGCCGTGCTGGCCGGGGTCGACATCTTCATGGTCACGGCGCGCAAGGACTGGATGGAGTTTCGCCAGAACCTACTCGATGGCGTGGCGAACCGGCAGATCCCGATGAGCCGGATCGACGATGCCGTGGCGCGCATCCTGCGGGTCAAGATGCGGGCCGGGCTGTGGGAGAAACCCATGCCGTCGGCACGAGAGCTGGCGGGCAAGCAGGGCGAGCTTGGCGCCGCACAGCACAAGGCGCTGGCCCGGGAGGCGGTGCGCAAGTCGCTGGTGCTGCTCAAGAACGAGGGCAAGATCCTGCCCTTGAGCCGGCAGAGCCGGGTGCTGGTGGCGGGCAGCGCCGCCAATGATCTGGGCAAGCAGGTGGGGGGCTGGAGCCTGACCTGGCAAGGCAGCGAAAACGGGCGTGGTGATTTCCCAGGTGCCCAGAGCGTACTGGATGCGGTCACGTCCACCGTCGGAGCGGATCATGTGCAGGTGGGTACAGGGCCTAGGGAGCTGGAGGGGGCCAAGCCCGATGTCGCCATCCTAGTCATGGGGGAGGATCCCTATGCCGAGTGGTTCGGTGATATTCCCGACAACAAGACCCTCTCCTATGGGGATCTCAAGAACAGCTATCACGAGGATCTGCTGACCCTCAAGCGTCTGAAGGCGGCCGACATCCCCGTGGTGACCGTGCTCTTTTCCGGGCGCCCGCTCTACGTCAACGAGGAGATCAATCTCTCTTCCGCCTTTGTCGCCGCCTGGTTGCCGGGCACCGAGGGGGAGGGAATCACCGATCTCCTGTTCAAGGATGCGAAGGGCAAGGTGGCCCATGACTTCCAAGGGCGGCTCTCCTTCTCTTGGCCCTTTGGCAAGTGCGCCACCACCATCAATCGCACACCCACCCAGATCCCGGGCTGGCAGCGTCCCACCTTCGAGCAATCCCTCGAAGGGGAGAATGCACCGCTCTTCCCCTATGGTTACGGGCTCAGTTACGGCAAGCCTTCCCCTGTAGCGGCCCGGGTCAGTAACCTCAATACCCTGGTCCTGGATAACCGTACCTTCGGCTGCAACGAGAGCGATCCCGCCAAGCTGAGCGCCGCCGACAAGGTGCTTGAGCTGTTCGGGCCCAAGGCGGGTGAAGAGCACCGTCTGCGCATGGGAGATGCCAGCAACTGGACGGGGACCGAAGTCTCCGGCAACAGCGTGACCGAGATGACCTTCATCAAGGTGCAGCCCATCGACTACCTGCGCCAGCAGGATGCGCGCGCGGTCACCTTCCTTGGGACGGACAAGCCGGGTGTTGACTCTGGGGCCACGATCCAGTTGCAGACCACTCAGGTCAAGGGGGCGGATCGTCGCACCTACCTGAAGGGTGAGAGCGAGCTGCAGGTGACGCTGCGGGTGCAGCAGGCACCAGCGGGCAACATGACGCTAGGTCTGCAGTGTGGCTGGCCCTGTGGCAAGTCCATCGAGATCGCACCGGCTTTGCGCCAGTTGCCCCCGCAGAAATGGGTGACCCTGAGCCTGCCTCTGCGCTGTCTCGAAGAGGGCATGGATTTCGCGAAGGTCAACACGCCCTTCATCTTGGGCACTAGCGGCAAGGCACGCATCGACGTGGCGACCGTGCGCTGGGTGCCGGCCTCCCTGTTGGGAGCTGCAGGGGAGGCGGCTCGGCTCGATTGCCAGGGACAGCTGACCCGATAATTCCGTCAGCCAGATGCACCAGGATCCCTGTCGGGCTCCTGGTGCTTTGATAACCGGCTCCGCCCATGTGCGGAGGGAGAGGTGGGAGAGAAGGATGTCGATCGTACAGCGGATCAGATTGGGTTTTACGCTGCTGTTGGTGCTGCTGCTGCTGCTCGGGGCCATCAGCTACCTGAAGACGGCCTCCATTCACGGCCGTTTCCAGCAGGTGACCGAGGAGGCGACGCCCCTAGCCTTGACCGCCAGCCGGTTGCGCGCCGCCTTGCTGATGGTGGACAGAGACAGCCTGGCGCATCTCGCCATTTGGGAGGGCTCGGCGTTTCCCCAGTCCCGCCAACGTTTTGTGAATGACAAGGCCCGTTATGAGCAGCACATCAAGGAGTTCAAGGTCCTGACGCTCGATGCCGAGAGTGAACGGCAACTCTTCCAGGTCACCAACCAGGCCCCTCAGCTGTTCACCATCTCGGAGCAGTTGATGAGCCTGCACGAAGAGTCGGTCGAGCTAGATCGGGGACTTTCCCGGATGCGTGGCGATCTGCTGCGCCTGGATGACAACTACCGATCGGCGGCGGAGCTGCTGGTGCGCTATGCGGCGGGGCGGCGCTCATTGCAGAACAAGGCAGAACTCATCACCAGCGGTATCGCCCGGGATCTCAAGCTGATCCTGCGCGCCGACGGCAATACGGATCTCGTGGCGCTGCAGGCGGTGCTGGCCAAAGACATCGACATTGCTAACCAGCGTCTGGTGCGGATTGTCGTGCCCGACGACGTCAAGACCAGGTTTACCCACCATGTGACGCGCATTCCCCAGCTGGTGTTCGGCGACAAGGGGCTTATCGCCACCCTGGTGCGCCACCAGCAGATCAATCAACAACTGCACAATCTGCGTGAGCAACAGGAGGCCGAGAGCCAGCAACTGGGAGAGGCGCTTGACAGGCTTATCGCCATTAGCAACCGAAGCATGCAGGAGGACAGGCAGAGTGCCGACATCGCAGTTGAAAGCGCCCGCACTTGGATAGTGTTAGTGGCCCTGTGTTCCGTGCTCATCGCACTCATTGTCGCTTGGAGTACGGCCCGCAGCATCCAGGTGCCTCTGGTACGGATCAACCGCGTCCTCTCCCTAATGGCGCAAGGGGACATGACGCTGCGGGTGTGCTACCCGGCTAGAAACGAGCTCGGCGAGGTGGCGAACTCCATTGACCTGCTGGCCCACCACACCAAGGCGCTCTTGATGGAGGTCCAGACCGGGTCTGAGCACCTGGTGAGCGAGACGCGCAAGACTGCGGAGATCGGCGAGCAGGTGATGTCGCGGGTACAGGAGCAGAAAGCTCAGACCGATCAGGTGGCGGCCGCCATCTTCGAGCTGGAGACCAGTGCAACCGAGGTGGCGCGCTCCAGCGATCATGTGCGTCGGGAGGTCGGTGAAGCCAATGACGAGAGCCAGCGTGGACGCCATCTGATGCAGGCAAACCGGGATGGCATCGAACAGCTGGCAACCGACATCGCCGGGGCCATGGCGATCACCCACAAGCTGGAAGGCTACAGCAGCAACATTGGCAACATTCTGGAGGTGATCCGTGGCATGGCTGAACAGACCAACCTGTTGGCCCTCAATGCGGCCATCGAAGCGGCCCGTGCCGGGGAAGCCGGGCGTGGCTTTGCCGTGGTGGCCGAGGAGGTGCGGGCGCTGGCTACCCGTTCACAAGGGGCGACCCAGGAGATCCAGGTGATGATCGACAACCTGCAGGGATGCGCTCGCGATGTGGCGAGCGTGATGGCCCAGAGCCATGAGCAGACCCAGCAGAGCGTGCAGCAGACCCGGGATGTTGAGAGAGCCCTAGCGGGGATCGCCTCGCGTATGGAGGCAATCAAGGAGATTGCGGATCACATGGCTTATGCCGCTGCGGAGCAGATTTCGGTGAGTCAGGGAGTGGCCCAGCACGTGGCGGCAATCGCCGACGTGGCTCACGAGACCGAGCTGGCCTCCAGGGTTTCGGCGAGCAGTGGCGAGGTGTTGTCGGGGCTGGCCAGCCAGCAACAGAGTCTGGTGGCCCGTTTCAAGGTGTAGGAGAGAGGCAATGTGGAAATCAGTGAGTGCCCTGTTGGTCTGTGGGCTGAGTACTGCTGCGGTGTCCCAGGAGCTGGTGCTGGAAACCTGGCGCGTAGATGACGAGCCGCTGTGGAAGGAGCAGTTTCTGCCCCGTTTTCAGGCGCGCCATCCCGAGATCACCCTTAAGCTGCAACCGCAGCGTTCGGCCGATTACGATCAGGGACTCGCCGAGCGGCTGGCGGCGGGAAAGGCGGGGGATCTCATCACTTGCCGTCCTTATGATCAGTCCTTACGGCTGTTCCAGCAGGGGTATCTGCTGGATCTGACGGACCTGCCCGGCATGGAGAACTTCCCGAGCTTTGCCAAGGCGGCATGGCAGACCGACTCCGGGGCCCAGACCTTCTGCCTGCCCATCGCTTCCGTGATCCAGGGTTTTTACTTCAATGTCGACATCTTCAACACCCTGGGGCTGACGCCGCCCCGAACCCGTGCTGACTTCTTTGCCGTGCTGGAGAAGGTGAAGCAGGACGGCCGCTACCTACCGCTGGCGCTGGCGGCCCACGACAGCTGGGTGGTCTCCGAGCTTGGCTACCAGAATATCGGCCCCAACTACTGGCATGGGGAAGATGGTCGCCTGGCGCTGATCAACGGCCAGGCAAGGGCCACCGATGCCCCTTATATGGCGGCGTTTCGCGAGCTGGCGAGCTGGCGACCCTACATAGGCGAACACCCGGCCGATGCCACCGAAGCCCAGGCGGTGAATGCCTTTGCAGCCGGCAAGGCGGCCATGATAGTGGCAGGCTCCTGGTCCTTGGCCCAGTTTACCGGCAAAGTCAATTTCGGCGCCTTCCCGCCTCCCGTCGCGCGGGAGGGAGACACCTGCTACTTCACCGATCACACCGACATAGGGATCGGCATCAATGCTGCCAGCCCCAACAAGGAGGCGGCCCTGAAGCTGGTGGAGTGGATGGCGAGCGCCGACTTCGCCGAGCGCTTCTCCAACTCGGTGCCGGGCTTCTTCTCCCTCTCCAACCACTTCTTCGAGCTCAAGGATCCGGTGGCTAGCACCATGATGGGCTGGCGCGATACCTGTGATTCCACCCTGCGTCTGGGGGCCCAGTTCCTCACCCGGGGAGAGCCCTCGCTCACCATCGAGCTCGCGGAGGTATCGCAATCCGTGGTGCTGGGCACCATGACGCCGGAAGCGGCCGCCGCGCGTATACAGCAGGGGCTGGCAAGCTGGTATCCCCCCCAAAAGGCGGCGGCAAGAAGAGCCCGTCTGTGCGAAGCGGACGAGCCTCTCCCCACGGCGGCGGCCAGCGCTTCCACCGGGGCGGAGACCCCCTTCGCTACCCCTTGACGGTGGCCGTGCCCACCGGGAAAGGCATTGTCCGATGGTGATCTTCATACTTCCCAAGGCGCCTTCAGGGCGCCTTTTTTCATCAAGGCTTATGGCCGATGAGAAGGAGCCAAAGGCTTGTCATTTCACCCAGGGTGGATGCAATGTGGTTCCCCGGTCCTGGCCAATCCAGATTGGGGGCGGTGTCTGGCGGTGTTGGCCGCGTTATGTACCTTTGCGGACCCAAGACAGACTAGGTGGAAGGGACGATATGAAAAGCACGGGGTCCCTTGCTGGGCAGGGCTGTGTCTACGTGACATCGGGGAGGGGAAAAAGAAAAGCGGCCCGCAGGCCGCTTTTATCTCATGTCGGGCGGGGATAACCCCCATCGGCGTTCATCCCTTGTACGGCAGTGTAGTATCACGCACCACTATGCTCAATTCGGGCAATTCGTTCGAGTTTAGTTCCGTATTCTCGATCAATCCCAGAAGGGTCTTGACCATCTTGACCCCCATCTCGTAGATGGGCTGGCGCACCGTAGTCAATGGCGGGTTGGAATAGGTGGAGAAGGGCAAGTCATCAAAACCGATGAGTGAGACATCCTCTGGCACCCGCAAGCCGCAATGCTTGAGCCCCAGAATGGCACCGTAGCAGGTCTGATCGTTGGCGCAGAATATGGCGGAGAATTTTCGACCACTCTCCACCAGTTTCTTCACGGCATTGAGGCCGCCGACCTCGGCGAAATCCCCCTGGATGACCAGGGATGGATCATATTCGATGCCCGCGCTGACTAGGGCCTGGCGATAACCATGATGACGTTCGATGGCATCGTTTTGATCCGGTAAGCCGACAATATGGGCGATGTCACGATGACCCAGATCCAATAAATAGCGAGTAGCCATGTAGCCACCCAGCCGGTTATTGATGCTGAAAGAGTGTACCCGCTCGGTCATGATATTGTGGCCGGTGGCAACAATCGGTATTTGCTGTGAAAACTCGAGCAGCGTTTGTTGATTGACGTGGCCGGTCAAAATAATAAGGCCATCAACCCGACGTGCCACCAGTAGGCGCAACCGTTCGACCTCTTCTTCCGCATTCCAGTGACCGCTGACAATCAGCGGCACATACTCCATGCCCTGAAGGGTATGTTCAACACCACGCAACATTTCGTTGGAAAATGGACTCTCCACATGTTGAGTCAATACCCCAAGGGTCATGGACTGACCTGTTTTCAAATATTGTGCCATCAGGTTAGGACGAAAATTCAATTCTTGAATCGCATCTTCCACAGCCTGGCGTTTATCTGCGGCCACTTTTGCCGAGCCGTTCAATATCCGGGATACAGTGCTTGCCGAGACACCTGCTCGGCGGGCGATATCATAGACAGTGGCTTTTTTCTCCTGAGCTGACTTCGACATCCCCCCTCCGTACTCTACTGTGAAAACACCTGGTCATGGCCAGAATTATATAAATATCTTCTTAATAAATCAGCAAGTTAGGGTACCCCTTTCCCCTGATGGTGACAAGCAATGATGCACCTCTTCAGGGGGAGGGAACACTACTGCTGGGCTGCAAAAAAGACCTCTCTTGCCTTGGTAAATCCGGCCTGTTCGGCGGCCTTGACCCAAGCGAGGGCCTGTTCATAGTTTTTGCTCTCAACCGCTGTGCGAATATGCTGATAATAATCCAGTTCACCCAGCGATTTGTCTGGTATGACCATTACGGGTGATATGATTTTTGCCATTGGTGTCGCATTTTCAGCAGCCTCTGCGTCCAGCGTCAGATATAGGCGTCCGGTGACCGAATGGGGCACTTCCACATTGATGAGGCGGGCGACATCCGTGGTGCGATCATATTGCATGGCGCGCTGGAGATCGTCGGGGTTGAGCCGGGTGCTACCTTGCATGTCCTGCGCCGTGGAATAGATCACCATATAGGCCACCCGTACGCTGCCGATGGGGGCCGGAATGGTGAATTCCCCCTGGATGTTCTGCCCTGAAATTAACGAACGGCCATCGTAACTGAACGTGGAGCTAGGAATGGTTTGAACTGCCTTGTGATTCTCGTCCAGCAACAGGATGCTGGGCAGGAAGACGGTATAATCAACCGGAATGGTTATTTTGACGTGGGTAGCCTGAGTGAGGGCGGGCAATGAGAAGGCCATCACATAGCTTTTACCCGAATCGAATGCATAGACTTGGCTGTCGGCACCCACATCGACCCATAGGCTCTCCTGCCCAAGGGGCTGGAAGCTAAGATCCTTGAATGCTTCGACTACCACTTTGTTCGACAACTGTTCCCGAGCATGTTGAATCTGCTGCTGCAGGGTGGAGGCGGCTGATCTTGGCGGATGTTCCGGGCCTCCGTTGGCGCACCCTGCAACCAGCAGACTGACCAGGAAAGGTAGGTACTGCTTCGTTCCCTTCATCGTGTTTCCTCGTATGCAATGCGGGTCCCCCAAGGGACCCGAGATTATAGTGCTGATAAGTATCTTGGCCTAACTTACCACCACATGTCCGCTTGCACACCGACGAGGAGATCTTCCCGATCTTCCTGCCAAGGCGTCTCGTTATTGTGATCGACATAGGTCGTCAGAATGCGGATCTCCGGTGAGGGACCCATGCCGGTATTGACGGTAAAGGTTGGCACTATGCTGACCTTCTGGGAGGTGCCACCACGCTCGACGTTGTCGATGATCAGATTGTTTTTCACATATCCGACTTCAGTCTGGATGGAGAAAAACTCATTGATTGGGAACACGGGACGCAGGGATGCGGCATACCAGGAATCATGACCACCCATTTCATAGTCGTTGTACTGATATGACAGGGTTGGTAGCAGATGCACATTGGCGCCATACCAGCCGCCCCAGAGGAAGGCGCGATAAGATTGATCGCCCTCCATTACCTTGGATTGATAGGGTTTGTAACCATTTGCCTGGTCCTGCAGGGTCTTTTGGTACAGGGAGCCCTTGCGATACATGGCGGTATTGGTCAGGTTGGCCCCCAGCAAATCGCCGGAACCCAATCCACGGCCCGCCTGGACGATGAACTTGGAGAAGCCGCCCGGCATGAAGAAGAAGTCATCGCGGGAATAGATGACGGTGCCTTCAGCCCCCTTGGTCGCATATTGCTTGTTGTCGCCGGTGAACTCGTTGCTGGGCATCTGTTTCAGCGCGACTTCCATGTCCCAGGCTCCGTACAGGGCGCTGGTATGGAGGGTGTGCATGGTGGCGTCTGTGCCGTTGGCGCGATCTGAGTGGTCGGTATCATTGCTGTTGATATAAGCAAAGTCCCATTTGCCGCCTGCAATCTCCATGCTTTTTACGCCGACGCCGGTACCCGAGTAGTCAGTGTAAAAGTAGTCGGTAGTCCAGATGTAGTTCTCGCGATCGTAATAGCGCAGGCCGCCCCACATAGTACCTGTCGGGGTGATGCCGCCAAGTTCCACATAGGTTTCCGACACGCCGCTCTCGCGGGGGGCAGCACGGGTTTGCAGGCCATCGGCATCGGACTCCACCTTGAAGTGGATGTTGACCGACTTGTTGTTGCCCAGATCCCACAGCTTGTTCAGGCCGGCTTCCCAGCTGTTGTCCAGCTCGGAACCCAGGCGTCCCATGGCCTTGTCCATCTCATATTCGTACCCCGCCTTGGCGAAGTTGTCCTTGGCGTCAAACAACGAGCCGGCACGAATATATCCGTGGAAACCAAAACTCTCGGTAGCATTCGATACGGCGGGTAATGCAAGCCCGCAACATGCTCCGACAAATAAGGCAACAGACTTCAATTTCATGTTATTGCTCCAATCCGTAGAAAAGTCTTCAAAAAGTTATTTGTTTAAAAGTTAAACTTCTTATAAATCAATCTTCTGACAGGGCTGATTGATGTCAAAGTCTGCTGGGATAGCCGTTTTTAGGGCTACGTTGGTGAACGCGAACCTCAGACCAGCCATCGAGTCCCATGCCCCGCTCATGTAGATCGCTTTTTGTACTGAATTGGTATTGGCGCCCGGGATCAGAGCTGCGACCGGCAAGGTGCAGCGGTACCAGCTGTCGTCATCGGGAACGATGTTGCTGTCCATGGTAAAGAAGGTGCCGTAATCCGGGCCTGCGGTGCCATCCATCCTGATCTGGATGTTGGGGGAGTCACCATAGCTAGAGACTTTCAGGTCGATTTGTAGGGTGCCAGCCTGGTAGGCAGAGAGGTCGGCACTTGCACTGTCGGAGCCCAAAAAGACGCCACCATTTCCCGGTAGATCGATGGTGATTATTTGGTTCTCATCGGTCAGGGGGCCGCCAAACCCTGCAGCGGGATAGTCGGTGCTACGATCGACTGCCTGACCCTTATCCCCTGAGTAATAGAGCGCGGTGTCGGTGGTGACCAGTGCAGGGGCGTTGTTGACGCCAGAGCCTGTAACGGGGTCAGTACCAGGATCGGTGTCGGGGTTAGTACCAGGATCGGTGCCGGGGTCAGTACCGGGATCGGTGCCTGGCGCTTCACAGGTGATGGGATCGACAACCGGTTTTGCCGTTGTGGTCAGCAAGTACTTGATATTGGTGATTTCGTAGCTGAAGGCATCCTTCGTAGCCAGATGGAATGGTGTGCCCACGGTGGCGAGGTTGATCGCCGTGGCACCAGGGAAGGGCTTCATGCAGTTGATGGGCAGGGTCAGGGTCTCCCAGTCGCCGGTGTTGGCCAGAGCACTTGCAATGGGCAGGCTACTGCGATTGGGGTATTCGTTGTCGATGGAGACATTCAGGACTTCAGGGACCGTGCTCTTGGTCCGTAACTGAAACTCGATGAAACCGGAAGCATACTTGCTCAGATTCAGCGGGGTGTCGGATTTGAGCATGAAGGTGCCATCACCATCGCCGGGTACCTGTACGTCGGCAGTGTCGTCGGTACCAGCATTGTTGATGAGCACCGCGCTGATGCTAGTCATGGCGACGGGAGTGGCCGTGACTGGCTGAAGGTTCCAGTTATCTTTCTCGGACTGGATATTGGGAGTGACACTTGCGTTCGCCCCAACACCAAACAGCAACAATGCACCATCTCCACCACCTGGCGGTGTTTCACCAGGTGGCGTTTCACCCGGAGGGGTTTCACTGCCGTTGCTAGAAGAAATGTTCTCGTCACCACCGCATCCGCTGAGCAAAGCTGCGGCGATCAACGATGCTAAAAGTCCTTTTTGGGTTGCATTCATACTGACCACTCCAATCAATGGGAAAAATGTCCATCGCGATGAACTGTCGAGACTCAAACAGCTGCCATGCAATCGATGCCAAGGCAAAATCATGCTGTGCTCATTTTCTTGAAATCGATTTCCAATGCAATGTTTATCCCTTGTGATATTCGAAGTTTGTGTTGTGAATCACAAAACAACCATTATTGATTTATGGCTTATTATGCATTTTTGATTACGAGGTAAGAGGGTAATTTATTGATTTGGTGTGTTTGTTTCTGTTTTTACAACAGGGGAGGCTTTTGCTGTGTACTGAGGAAACAGTGAAACTGTCCAAACGATTAGGGGGGGGTATGGATTGGTACGTTGTTCCTACTTGTGTGGATTAGTCTATTTTTGGTTTCGATTTCATGTGTGAGTTATCTGCCTTATGGAGCGCCTCAGCCTCCCCAAAACACGAGTCAACGCAGTCAAAATCGGGGAATGCGCACTCATGGAGAGACAGTTCAGGGAAGTGGAGAGACACCTCTGAGTAGTTCGGGAAAAACGGTCAATTGGATGAGCTTTTTATCTGAGCGGAGAATAAAATGCCGGGGCGTAGACAGGCTAAGAAGTTGTTGAAGCACTGTTTTGGCAAGATGACATCAAACGGTGCTGAAAGAGTTAAAAAATATAGAAGGAAGCGGCCAGATGGCTGCTTCCTTCTTGTTCTGTCAGCTAATAACCATCCACAAAGCTTGCCCATGCATCCATCATGGGCCGACGTTGGTCCAGCAAGTCCGTACGGTGGTACGCAGCTTCTACCTTGTTTTGCACCGTATGAGCTAACGCTCGTTCAGCAAGATCCCGCGCATAGCCTTGCTCACTACACCAGTCTCGAAAGCTGGAACGAAAGCCATGAGCAGTTGCCATTCGGCCAGGAGTACAGCTCTCAGCTTTGGCTCTTCTCAGAAACATCGTCAGCACTGTGTCTGAGAGCGGTACCTGATCTCTAGGGGATGGGAATACCAACTCGTCATGCAATCCCCTTAACCCCATCAGTATTTCGACGGCACGAAGAGATAACGGAACACGATGTTGTTGCTTGGCCTTCATACGCTCGGCAGGTAGGGTCCAGACCCTTGCTTCCAGATCGACTTCAGACCATTTCATTGCTCGGACTTCACCTGAGCGGCATGCAGTCAGGATCAAGAACTCCAGCATGGAGCGTGTCACATCAAAACGCTGGGTCGTTCTTAGATGCTTTTGTACAAATGCAGGGATATCACGCCAAGGCATAGCGGGTTGGTGTTCTATTCGTATGGACTTGCTTGGTTGAGCCGGGAGTAAGTGACTTACCACATCCACAGGGTTTGCAGAGGTATAGCCATGAGCCCATGCCCAAGACATAACGGCATGTAGTCGTTGTTTAACACGACTAGCAGTTTCTGGGATCGTCAGCCAGATCGGCTGCAGAACTGAAGCAATATGAGCAGGGGTAATCGCATCAATGGAGTTAGCGCCAATGATAGGAAAGGCATACTGCTCCAATGTGGTGATCCATTGCTTGCCATGTTTAGGGTTCTTCCAGCCTGGTAGCAAGCTTTCGTAGACCAGTCGGGCAGATGCCTCCAAAGTCGGGTTCTTAGGCTTGTTCTGCTCCTGTAGCCGGATCTCTAGCGGGTCCGAATTATTCGCCAGCTGTTCCCGCATTACCTGGGCGTCTCGAGCAGCATCAGCGATGGAGATCTCGGGGTAACTCCCGAGGCCGGCATTACGTCGTTTCTTCGTCAGTGGACTGACATAGCGGAACACCCACTTTCCTCTGCCCTTGATGGGGGAAGGATGTAGCGTCAACCCGGTGACGCCACCATGAGCAAGGGGCTTATCTTCAGGCTTGATGTTGCGGGCTTTGGTATCGGTGAGGATTGCCATTAGGTAACCTCCTTGAGAAGTGGATATGCCACTCAGTATGCCACCGTGCATGTGCAGTGGTAATATGTGATTGGGATGGATTGGACAATGTTTGTTTCTAATCTGCTGATAATAAAAGGCTTGCTGTATTAGTGTGGAGTTGGTTGGACTTAATAACGGCGGGCACCTCCTCCGCCATTTATTCAGCTCAAAAGGCCATCTGAAAGGATGGCCTTTTTGCTATGTGCCCAAGACCGTGCCCTGTGGACTTTCAACGGTATTTTCATACAGTTATGTCTGAATTTTCAGAATAAACTGTGGGCAGCCTCCGATTTTTTGACAGGTCCAAGTGTGCCATCTATTGACGCTTGTTAACATGCGGTACGTTTCCATGTTTGGCCACCCTATCTTGTGCATGATCCTCATACCGTAGAAATGAACACCCTGCATGCGCTGGATCTCATCGCTCAGTTTGAGATGGCCGATGATGAGCGCACCATAGTGACCCTGTTGCGTGAACTGACAGCGCGCATGGGGTTTGATTATTTCAGGCTCGGCCTGATCTTCCCCAGTACCATCCAGCGTCCCGACGTCATCATCTTCAACGGTTGCCCGCAAGCCTGGGTAGATACCTACACGGCCAGCGGCTTCTTTGCCATCGATCCCATCGTCAAACGCGGCATGACCCAAAGCACTCCCATTCTGTGGGCCGATGTGGCGCGCGATGACGAGAGTTGCGATGAGCAGGGCCGGGAAGTGATGCAACTGGCCAGCGAATTCGGCATTCGCGATGGTGTGACCTTTCCCTGGCACGGTGCCAACGGCCATGTGGGCCTGCTCTCCTTCATCACCAGTACACCACGTAGCAGCCAACAGTGGCTCTCTGCGGTGCCATTTCTCAGCTGGCTCTCCATGCATATCTTCGAGGCGGTAGCCCGGGTCTGTCTGGCCGGTCTGTCACCGCAGGATGCACTGAGCGTGCGGGAGCTGGAGGTGTGCCGATGGGCGGCGGAGGGAAAGCAGGTGAGTGACATTGCCCAGATATTGGGGATCACTCCTCGTACCGTGACGTTTCACCTGAACAATGTAGTGAGCAAGCTGGGAGCCAGCAGCAAGAGTCAGGCCATCTCATGGGCCCTGAAGCAGGGCGTCGTCAGACTGAATGTAGAGATGGCATTGGTTGCCAATGTGGATGAAGGGCAGTGATTCACTTTGTATCGCGCAACAAATTGCGCAATATGCGAAATATTCAGCTGGCAGGGCAACTATTCCCGGTGTAAACGGTGGTCGGGCGCAGCTTATTGCGTCATGTGAGCTGGCTGGTGCAAAGCTATGTTGTTAATGCATTGAAAAATATGAAATAAAAAGAGTGGCATGGTCGCTGCTAATGGTTTCGGTCGAGTGTCATTACCGTTCAACCAATCAGGAGCATACACATGCCAACTCCATGTTATATCAGCATCGAAGGTAAAACCCAGGGCAACATCACCGCGAGTGCCTTCACCTCCGATTCCGTCGGCAACATCTTCGTGCAGGGCCACGAAGACGAGATGCTGGTACAAGAGTTCCAACACGTTGTTACCGTACCGACTGACCCGCAATCCGGTCAACCGGCTGGTCAGCGTGTCCACAAGCCGTTCAAATTCACCGTTGCCCTGAACAAGGCCGTACCGCTGATGTACAACGCCCTGGCCTCCGGTGAAATGCTGCCGAAAGTGACCCTGAAGTGGTATCGCACCTCCGTTGAGGGCAAGCAGGAGCACTTCTTCTCTACCGTGCTGACCGATGCCACCATCGTCGATATCGACTGCCAGATGCCCCACTGCCAGGACCCGGCGAAGTCTGACTTCACCCAGCTGATCCAGGTCTCTCTGGCCTATCGCAAGATTGACTGGGAACACACAGTTGCCGGTACCTCCGGCTCTGACGACTGGCGCGCACCCAGCGAAGCGTAAGCTCCGCTCTCTTATTGACGTTATTCCTTGTTGCACACCCAGGGTTCTGGCACTCGCAGTGTCAGCGGTTGCCAGACCCGTGCAAATTTTCTCCGGCC
The DNA here is from genome assembly GCF_027705025.1 of Aeromonas sp. D3. Lineage (NCBI taxonomy): Bacteria > Pseudomonadati > Pseudomonadota > Gammaproteobacteria > Aeromonadales > Aeromonadaceae > Aeromonas > Aeromonas sp. D3. The sequence continues at coordinate 27,190 of NZ_JAPDBE010000008.1, forward strand.
TGTTCATCTGGATGTGGTCGGAGCTTTTGTGTTTTGCCATATGGCCCAGGATCTCGGCCTTATTGCAAAGCACAACAGAGGCCAGTCGAGATGTGTTCCGCTATTTTATTGCTCGGTGACACAGGCACCGACCACGATGGTTTTCACTCATCCCCAGTGATTGCCGCGAGCCCGGACGTCTTTCTCGATGGCAAGCCAGTGGCCCGTCAGGGCGATCAGCTGGCGCCCCATGACAAGCCCATCGCCGTGACCGGTACCGCCATCGGTTGCGGTGGGGTTGTGATTGGCTCGGGCAGCGGACAGGCAGGATAAGGAACAGCGTTATGGCAGACAGCACAGGATTACAATTTACCGTCAAGGTAGGGGCGCTGCCCGAGAGCACTTTCGTGGTGGCCGAGTTTGCACTGGAAGAGGCGCTGAACAGCCCGTTCCTGTTGCGATTGGAATTGGCCAGCCCCCAGCCGGATGTCGACTTTGCCGATGTGCTGGACCAGCCGTGCGAGCTCATGGTGTGGTACAACGGCGAGTTGCAGCGGCGGGTGTGTGGTGTGGTCAGTGACTTTGCGCAAGGGGACAGCGGTTTTCGCCGCACCCGCTACCAGCTGCGGGTACAGCCGGCGTTGTGGCGGCTTTCGCTTCGTCACAATTCCCGCATCTTCCAGGCGCAAAAGCCCGACGAAATCCTCTCCATCCTGCTGCAGGAGCACGGCATCACCGACTACGCCTTTGCCCTCAAGAATGAGCACGCCCAGCGGGAATACTGCGTGCAGTACCGGGAAACCGACCTTGCGTTCGTCAATCGGCTCGCCGCCGAAGAGGGGCTCTTCTATTTCCATGAATTCGACGCAGGCAAGCACCGCATCGTGTTTGCCGACGATGCGGCGGCGCTGACCGCCGGCCCCGAACTCTTTTTCAATCTCGGCAACCGCTCGCTGGAGCAGGGCCCCTATGTGCGTCAGTTCCACTACCGCGAGGCGGTGCGCCCGAGCGATGTGGAGCTGAAAGACTACAGCTTCAAGACCCCGGCCTACGGGCTCTCCCACAAGAAACAGGGCAGCGAGCTGGAGCACCAGCGCGATAGCTACCAGCACTTTGACTACCCGGGCCGTTACAAGCAGGACGGCAGCGGCAAGGCGTTTGCCCAGCACAGGCTCGATGCGCTGCGCAATGACGCCGTGGCGGGCAGCGGCAAATCCAACAGTGCAGCCCTGCTGCCAGGCCAGTTTTTCTCGCTGACCGAGCACCCGAACGGCAGCCTGAATGCCGACTGGCAAATCGTGCGTATCAGCCACACCGGCTTGCAGCCCCAGGCGCTGGAAGAGGAGGGGGGCAGCGGCCCGACCGTCTACCACAACGAGTTTGGGGTGGTCAAAGCGAGCACCACCTGGCGTGCCCGTATCGGCAGCCCGCAAGCCCCCCACAAGCCCATGGTGGACGGCCCGCAGATTGCCATCGTGGTAGGCCCCGAAGGGGAGGAGATTTACTGCGACGAACACGGCCGGGTGAAACTGCAATTCCCGTGGGACAGATATGGTAGCTCCAACGACCAGAGCTCCTGCTGGGTGCGGGTGAGCCAGGGCTGGGCGGGTGGCCAGTACGGCATGATGGCGATTCCGCGCATCGGCCACGAAGTTATCGTCTCATTTTTGGAAGGGGACCCGGACCAGCCTATCGTGACCGGCCGCACCTTCCACGCCACCAACCGGCCGCCTTACGAGTTGCCCGCCAACAAGACCCGCACCGTGCTGCGCACCGAAACCCATCAGGGTGAGGGCTTCAACGAGCTGCGTTTTGAAGACCAGGCGGGGCAGGAAGAGATTTATATCCACGGTCAGAAAGACCTGAACGTGCTCATCGAAAACGACGCAGCCTGGCATATCAAGCACGACCAGCACACCGACATCGACAACGAACGGGTGACTCGCATCAAGGCAAATGACCACCTGACGGTGGAGGGTGAGAAGCGCGACCAGGTCAAGGCGGACTATTCGCTGACCGTCGATGCCTCCATGCACCAGAAACTGGGTCGGTCCCTGCTGGTCGATGCTGGCAGCGAGGTGCATCACAAGGCTGGCATGAAGATAGTGATGGAGGCAGGCGCCGAGCTGACCCTGAAAGTGGGCGGCAGCTTCGTCAAGATCGACCCAAGCGGCGTCACCCTCAGCGGCGGCTCCATCAAGATGAACTCGGGCGGCAGCCCGGGTTCCGGCTCCGGCTGGGGAGGCCAGATGCCGATCCAGCCCGGTGAGGTTGAAGTGGTAGCACCGCCGCCGCCGATGGAGCCTGTGCGTCAGATTGCGACGCTAAAATCTGCCGAGCCAGTGTGTGAAATTTGTGAGCAGTTGGCCAGGCAGGAAGGGGGCGATTGATGGGAACTATCCCAATCGAGATGGCACCCGATATTGAGCTGGCCAACGCTGAGCGGCTCTATTTGCTGCTCGATGGTGCCCGTATTCCCGAGCTGGAAAGGGTTTTGTTCGAACAGGATGATGCTCCCGTTTATCAGCCTATTTATCTTTATGCTCCCTGGGACAGCCTGCGAGAGGTGAGCCCCTGTCTGGTGTGTGCAACGCCTAATCTGCTCGATTGGTTTATGCAAAACCGTGAACCATCATGGGGTTACCTGCTATCGTCCCAGCTTGGCTTGTTGCCTCTGGCTGAGCGACTGAGAGCGCTAATCGAAGTCGAAAGCCCTTACGGCAGCCGGATCCTGCTCAAACTTGCCATGCCTGAAACCATGTGGCGTTTGTTTATGGATGACGAGCCCTGGCTCTGGCAAGACGTTGAGCAGGTCTGGATCCCGGTGCGGCAAGCCAACCAGCCAGCGTGGTGGCACAAGACAGTGTCACCTGAGCTGGGCGAGCCGGTTGGCAAACGGTTCAGACTCTCGGATGCGCAGTGGACTCGTCTGGGGGAAGTCACCTGGTTGAGCACTCTGGATGCTATCTGGCGCCACATGGATAAATGGTTTCCCGAACGTTTGGCTGAGCAAACAGATGCCCCTCCGTGGATCGCCGAGTGGGCTGAGTGGGGCTATGGCAGGGGGTTCGAAAGCACAAGAGATCTGCTGTTTTTCTTCAATGTACTGGGCTATCTCGGCACGGCCTGGAAGGAGAGTGACGCTTATCCCGCCATCACGGCATTGATCATGCGCATTTCTTCACTCACCCCCTCACAGAGAATTGAGCAAGCCGCCGAACTCGCAGAGGTACAACACAGAATAGGAATTGGGATATGAGTGCGAATCATGATGCTGCTGCTGCCAGCAGTGCCAATGCTCAAGGGGGCGCCAAGGCTTGCCCATTGAAGAGAAACAAGATTCAACTATTGCCAGTTCGCTATGCGCTGGTTGAACAGAAAACGGTCCATCCGGCTATAGCCAGCAGCCATCAGACCAGCATCAAGTACCGCCCCGTCGGGATCCGATTGATTGATGAGACAAGTTATCTTTACCTTATCCACAGCAAGCGTCCCGATATCATCCATGCCTATCAACTGGCGGAGAACGGGGTCGTCGCCAAGCTGGAGCAAAAAGGTCTTACATCCGCCTCGGACAAGGAGGAGTTTGTTTATCAGGAATCGGATTCCACCATAGTGGTCAGCCGTTCCGGCTCTGTGCAGGTGCTTTACAGTCGCACCAAGATCTCGCCCAAGCTGCAAGGCCAGTTGCTGCGGTCCCCCAAATTGCGTCAAAAGATGATGCAGAGCTGCCAGCTGGGTAGCTTCGATTGTCAAAATGGATCTCGACATCTGCTGCCGCCTGAGCAGCTTGAGAACTATCTGGCAGAAGTACACCCGCAGCAAAGCACTCATGCCAAAACCGATCAATGGTGTTGGTTGACCCAAACGCCAAAAACGCGAAGTGCTAGCGTATTGACCAGCAAAATACTGCCTGCTTATCAGGGGGAAGCTGCCATCCTGCTGCTGGAGGATCCGATCGGTCTGATGACCGAGTTGGCCAGCGCCTATCAGTCGATGCTGGAGCAAGAAGAACAATGGATGGCCGAAGGCTATAACCGGGCTGATTACTTTGCCGCCGCTCAGTTGCTCCAGCTCATTGAGATGAGCGATGACCTCTTGTTGATGCAGTCGGCGGACAATCAAAAGTTGGCCGAGTACAGCAAGGCCCATCCCAACGCGTTGGAGAATCGCTATCGCGACTACTGGAAGGCCAAGCAGGACTATGAAGCCGCATTGGAGAAGATGAATCGCCCCAGTGCCTCGCCGTTTGGCGATAAAAAGACGTTCGAAGCCTATCGTTCCGAGCTGGCCAAGAACGACGTGATGGCAAAGGAAGCAGGCGTCTCCAGCCAAGAGTTAAAGGCGATGTTTGACCGCGCCGGTGAGCAGAAGGAAGACCTGCTCTACGGCGAAAGCTGGATGGGCATGCGGGTAGCTCGAGGGATCCTGGAGCGTATCGACGAGGATGCCATGCGCGCCTGGTACGGGCCAGCTCAGGCCAAGATGACCCATTGGCGGGAAACCTGTTTCCAGCTCGAAACCGACAGGGTTGCCATGCTGCCAGCGGCCTACACGGCCATTCCCGTCTATGACAAAGAGGTGCAGGAGCAGTTCAAACGTCGGCTGGATCTGGAGTATCACTGGTTGCTCGGGCTGGGAGACGATCCGGAACACAGGCAGAAAGTCAGTGCATTTTTCGCCACCCTGGGTGAGCAGAACACCCATTTCTGGGTCTCCAACGCCGACAATATCGCCACCGTTGAAGACTATGACGGGCTCGAGGGTGACATCAACAACGCGCTGGGGGTCAAAGACAGCACCAGTGCGCTGATAGATGGCCTGGCTGGCCTCAAGGAGTTTCAGGCGCAGATGGCAGGGGTGCATCTCAAGCTCATAGACAGCGTCCCTGTAGAGTTGCAAGGCTCCATGAGCAGGCTGGCGTCGGAACTCGGTCGTCTGGCGATCCCTGAGCTGCAAAAGATGGCCGAGCGGATACATGCGGCCCAGGGGCAGGCAGATAGCCTGCTGCGCCATGCCAGACCCGGCACCGTCGCCATGCTGCTGGGTCAGGCGAAGAACGCGGCCGTTACCCTGGATGTCGGCGTTCAGAGTGACGCCGATTATGTCAAGTGGCAGCAAAAAACCTTGGGTACGCTGGAGACGTTGCGCAATCGCGCTGAGTCTGCCACCCGCAAATACAACAAGGCGAGCAAGGGCACGCCCACCGATAGCAAGACTCGTGCTAGCGCCAATGCCGAGTGGGCAGCGGTGCAGCGCGAAAGTGCGGCTCTGCGCGAGCGGGTGTTTGCATACAGCCAGCCGGTGGCCCGCCCCGGCGAGCCACACCCCGTATCCCATATCGTGATCAAAGCCAGCGGCGCGACCCTGACCGAGATAGAAGAGCACTTGCGTTTGAGTCGCGCAGCCTTGCGTAATCAGGTGCTGTTTGGCAATGCAGCCAGACCCGCCTTGGGCGGGGCAACCCTCAGTGGCAGCCTGGGTTTGGTGGTGCTGGTAGCCAACTGGTTTAACTTTGCCAAAACATCGGGGGATCTGGCACATAAGAGCGAGAACACTATGACGCAGAACTTTGATGTATGGTCTGCAGCTCTGGGGTTGGTGGGAGCTGCATTGGCCCTCAGTATCGAAGTGGTGCGCACCGCCGCCTATTGTCGCTGGCTTAACGAGGGGGCAGAGAGCAGCCTGAAGGCGGCCGGCCGGGTGGTGACGCTAGGGACCACTCTGGTCGCTGTTTTGGGTACAGGGTCAGCTTTGTTTGATGGTTATAAGCAAGCCTCTCAGATAGGCCGTCATTGGCGCAGGGGGGAGTGGGAGCCCATGGTCGCCTCGGCCATCACCTTGAGTGGTGATGGCCTGCAAGCCTATGCCAGCGGAAAAATAATGTTGGCTGGGACCCGGCTCAGCATGGCCGCTATCGCCGGGGAGATCAGCTGGCAGAGGGCCGCCGCCGTCACGCTGCGCTTCGCGGTGCGCTTGAACCCTTATATGTGGTTGGCCAGCGCCCTGATCTTCGGCGGCGAGCTGGCCTATAACTTCCTCACCTCGACCCCGCTGATGCGCTGGGCCAGCGAGTCCCGCTGGGGCAAGCGCGGCATGCTGCCATTTCTGCATGCCAACCAAGAGTGGGAGTACGATATGCAACTGCGCAAGTGGCAGGAGGTGATGCAGACCCCGCGCCTGAGGATTAAGTACAACTCCGAGACCAAGAAGCAGCAGCGATTGATGGTGGGTACCATCGTCGATGTGCCGGTACAGCAACGGGTGTTGACCCAGCTGCGTATCCTGCTGCCCATGACAGCCCCCGAACAGGTTAAACTCGCCGTCTTGGTGCAAAGCGAGGGCAAGCTGGTCGATTTCACTGACCACTTTTGCCAGACCGCACCTGTGGCTCAGGAGGGGTTGTACACCCGCCTCGATTTCGACTGGCCCCAGGATGATGTCAGCAGACGCCGCATGGCGTGGCTGCATCTGGCGATCTCGGTCACTACAGCGGAGGGAAACAAATTGTTTGAGGAACAGGGGGGGCTGCGCTTTTCCCTTAATCTGCAGCGGCTTCAGGGGCTGGAAGAGGCCACGCTGGCCGGAGACGAGCCGGGCTGGAGCCAAGTGGAGGCACTCGACGAGGATGACAACTTCCCCCTGGCCCGTGGCAAGATAGTGGCCCAGTTGCAACCCCTGCTGAACTGATAACGAGGAAGTATGAAAAACTCAATATTGCCGTTTTTTGCCGGCCAGCACAGACAGGAACGCCTCGGCGCCCGTACCGTATTCAGCCCCCTGCCGGTGATGACCAATGTGCCACCTGTGCGCCGTGCCGACTGGCTGACCAAAAAGCACCCCCACTATATCGAGCTGGGAGGGGCGGGAGGCTCCCTCTTTCAAACTCAAATACTCTATTCGGTCTGGGTGCTTGGCCTACTCATCTTTGCTGGAATGTTTTGGGGGCCTCCTGGAAATGGGATGAGCAACGGGCAAGGCTGGGCTGGCGTCTGGACTGGATTGTATGAGGAGGTCTGGGTCGGGGCGAACCAATGGGTGATGGAGTTTAGCTGGGAGAATCTGCTTGGCACCATTTTATTACTTGGAACGATGCCTGGTTTAGCTTTGTTTTTGACAGTCAAGATACTGAGAGAGCACCAACAGCAACTTCGTCGAGTATTACCATTCCGCTTTCACCGCCAGCGCCGTGAGGTGATGCTGTCGCGCTGGGACAAGCGCACCAAGCGTACCGAAGTCCGGATTTTCCCATGGGAAGAGATGTGCGCCATGGTGGGGGAGGGCTCAGCGGTGTCGGTCAGCGGTGTCATGACCATGGCGAGCCTGTTCTTCGGTATCAACTCGGACGAGCGGCCCGGCCACTTCTGGTCTGGCATGAACGTCGGCACCCTCAGCAAGGAGGTGGGGGCTGGCGAGTGGGAGATGATCCGCCGCTATATGGAAGAGGGCCCCGAGGCCATCGACGAACCGGCCCCGGTCACCTTTGACGGCATGATTGAGGAGTTCTGCCGGGAACGAAAGATACCCCGCAGCGCCTTCTCCCCCCTGCACCGCCTCTGGTGGGAACTGAACGGTACCCGCTTTGGCATACTGCGCATCAATATCCAGAGCCGCTTGCAGCAACGCTTCGCCGAGCGTTACTTCGCCGCCCATCCCGAGCTGGCAGCCTGGAGTGAGCCATTGCCACCCGAGCAGTGGGCCAAACCGAGCGAGCAGCTGATCCGTTGCAACCAGCTGCTGGCGGAACAATATGCCCAGGGCCGCAACATCTTCACCGTGGGTGACGTGCGCGAGTTGCTGGGGGAGGAGATAACCCCGCAGGTCGCTCAGGCGTTGCCACCCTAATGGATACCATCGTTGGGCTGGATGTGACTGCCACCCACCTGGCAGCATCGATATAGAGCACGGATGAAACGCTCTACATTGCCATTTTTTGCCGGCCAGCACCGCCAGGAGCGCCTTGGCGCCCGTACCGTATTCAGCCCTCTGCCGGTGATGACCAATGTGCCGCCGGTGCGTCGCGCCGACTGGCTGACCAAAAAGTATCCCCACTATATCGAGCTGGGGGGGGCGGGTGGCTCTCTCTTTCAAACACAAATCCTGTATATGTTTTGGGTCATGGGATTGGTTGTTTTTGCTGCATTCTTTTGGGGACCCCCGAGAGATGGCATGAGCGATGGACAGGGTTGGGCCGGTGTCTGGGCCGGGCTCTATCAGGAGGTCTGGGTGGGGCCGGGGCAATGGGTCATGGAGTTTAGCTGGATGAATCTGCTGGGTGCCGTTGTGTTACTAGGAATGGGGCCCGGTCTTGCTTTACTTATCACGGTAAAAATGTTGTGGGAGCATCAGCAGCAGCTACGCCGGGTGTTGCCGTTTCGTTTTCACCGACAGCGCCGCGAGGTGATGCTGTCGCGCTGGGACAAGCGCACCAAGCGTACCGAAGTCCGGATTTTCCCTTGGGAAGAGATGTGCGCCATGGTGGGTGAGGGCTCAGCTGTCTCGGTCAGTGGGGTCATGACCATGGCGAGCCTGTTTTTCGGCATTAACTCGGACGAGCGACCCGGCCACTTCTGGTCCGGCATGAACGTCGGCACCCTCAGCAAGGAGGTGGGGGCCGGCGAGTGGGAGATGACCCGCCGTTATATGGATGAGGGGCCCGAGGCCATCGACGAGCCGGCTCCGGTCACCTTTGACGGCATGATTGAGCAGTTCTGTCGGGAGCGGAAGATACCCCGCAGCGCCTTCTCCCCCTTGCGCAGGCTCTGGTGGGAACTTAACGGTACCCGCTTTGGCATATTGCGCATCAATATCCAGAGCCGCTTGCAGCAGCGTTTCGCCGAGCGTTATTTTGCAGCCCATCCCGAGCTGGCAGCCTGGAGTGAGCCATTGCCCCCCGAGCAGTGGGCCAAGCCGAGCGAGCGGCTGACCCGTTGCAACAAGTTGCTGGCCGAACAATACGCCAAGGGCCGGAACATCTTCACTGTGGGTGACGTGCGCGAGTTGCTGGGGGAGGTCATCACTGCGCAGGCGTTGTCGCCTTAAGGCGATAGACCAGCGGGTGCCGCGTGGTGTCTGCTACCCACCCTGACCATGATATGCTTCTCAACTCAGCAGCATGCGAATATTGGCGGTATCACTGTGGTAGTTGTAACACCCGCCCTCTGTTTAATTGATGAGAGCGGTTTATATGTTGATATTGGCCAGCCCCCACCCGGATAGATGGTATGCAGCACTTCGAAGAACATTTGCTATGCGCTAGGAAATTCAATATTTTTGATACTCTCGGATTTCTTTCTGTATTAAATATGTTCGAATCGTGATATCTCAGTCCGTCCGCATCAGACTGCTATTCTCTCTTTCTCCAGTTATCGCATCAAGGAAAGCCATCATTGAACTATTTTATACCCATCTTAATGGTCATCTTCAATATCATGGCATTGCTTTGCTGGTGGTCAGATAACTCTTTGCGTCAGAGAGAAAGGGATGAGGCAATTGCTCGATTGAAGGTGCAGGGCATGACTGCCGATATGTTGTCTGAGGCGGAGCTGGCTTTGCTGAGAAAAGTATATAAGCGACGATTTACCGACGGCGCCATTTATCAACATGAAGGGGTTTATAACATCCGTCAACTGGCGCCTGGGTGGCGACAAAGGTGGCAAGATACCTGTGTTGGTGGCGTGAGGGTGGAATCCATTTATTGGCCGTCAGCTCTTTCCTGCAAGGAAGCATCCAATACTATTGGTATTCGAGGCATTATCTATAAAGATGCGCTTTACGCCATCAGTGTCGATGATACTCTCCTTATCCCTGAAGTCAGTAAGTCAGAGCATCTGTCCAGACAGTGGGTGCCCAGAGAATTTGATGTTGTCTATCTTGAAGCACTGCACTTCATTATGCCGATATTTTCAATATTTACTTTCATTTTTTCTTTGTCGAGCAGCGTTCACATTCTGTTGATATTGCTCACCCTCATTATAGGTATATTGAGCTGTTATTTATGGCTGGTCCAAAAGCTGCATCGCTTGTTCGTGCTTGATGGAAAGTGCTCGCTCTTGCCTGCCAATAGTGCATTTGGTGAAAGAAAAGTCATCAATGGATGTATGGTCAGTGATCCCGCAAAGAAGTTGCTGCCAGGGGAACATTACAGACTCCATTGCTTGCGCTCCCCCCATGAGTTGTTTTTCTCCCCAGAACGACTGGATAACAAAGAGTATGTAGATGGTACTAAATCCCTACTTTTGGGCTCTCGCCAATTAAACTGTGCCCTGGCATTGGGGTTCTTTGTCGCTCATTTTATTTCGCTTCACAGTCTATACCACTCGTCTGCGTACCAAGTTCATGCTGGATTCGCAGAATATGAAAGGGAAAAAGTAATTGATGGGGATCATTTTGCTAAATTATACGATTTGTCGCCAAAAGACTTTATTCACGTAAGCGGTATCTTGGCTATTACCAATGAGGCTGATGATATAGTTTGCCTTCGTGATAAGCATTCGGTGAATGTCGGCGATTTCAAGGATGCCTTTCAGCATATTATTGATATGGACTACAGTACAGGATTGGATTCTGGGGGTGTTTTATCAGAGCTTTATCCTGAGGCTTATGAATATATTGTGAACATAAAAAACAGTAAACAGTCGAGTTGCCCTGTCGCCATGAGTATGACTGGCGCGAATAAAAATATATTTAATACTTCGCCTGCGAATGTTCTCGAATACCTATCTAAAAATTTGGTCGATAATCCTGAGGCTATGGGGAGAAGGATTTATGAAAATTTTTATGGCCATACTATGCTTGACCAATTCCCATCTAAAGAAAAGCAAGAAGTAAAAAAACAATCAGCCCTGCAATTAGCTATGACTTCATGGTAAATAGTATATCAACGTATGTTTATGGTGGTGAAATACCAGATAAAAATTCTATTTCTGGCTTGGTTGTGAGCACGAAAAAAAATCCAGATGGAAATGTAGTTATTTTTTTTTGGATGATGGATTCACGCCAACTCCGGCAGAGGAAATTGAGAGTGTTTACTATAAGATACTGATTAATATCGTCTTGGCTCTAACCTATTTCGTTACGTTTCTGGGTTTCCTGATAGGCTGGTTCAAGGAGTCGGGGTCATCCCCCAGCATGCCTGCTTCAACCTCAACATGACAGCTCACTCGACAAGCCCGCGACCAGAGGAACTAATCAGATGATACCTGTGCGATCCAAAGAAGACCTGGATCGCTATCAGGTAGCCATGTAGCTAAAGATCCTGTATATCACGATGCCATTCCTGAGATGGCCTATACCCCAGTCCTTGGCTTGGTCTGGCTGGGATACACGTCATGATCAGGATAAAAAGTTGGGCGTGCGTGCAATCAAGCAAAAAGCGGCCCGGGAGCAGGCCGCTTTGTCTCTACCTTGTTCAATCAGACTCTGTTATTGCCCCGCCAGGGTAATGTCAATCCTGTGGTGCCCATCGATCAGTGGTACGCGAAATGGTGAGCCGCAAGGCTCCATCAGCACGCCATCGAGTCGGATTGTGTCTGCTTGCAGCCCCGATAACACCTCTGTATTCACCGCTATGTTGTAGTGGGCGGCATCAAGGGTGATGGCTGCGCTAAATCCGGGCCAATGCGCGGGCAAGTTGGGGGCGATGAGCAACAGCTGCCCCTCACGACGGATCCCCAATATGCCTTCGATACCGGCCTGATACATCCAGCCAGACGCCCCCGTGTACCAGGTCCAGCCGCCACGACCGTTGTGCGGCGCGACTGAGTAGATATCCGCAGCCATCACGTAAGGTTCAACCTTGTAACGCTCGACGGCCTCAGGATCCAGTGCATGGTTGATGGGGTTGAGCAGGCAGAACAGGTCATAAGCCTTGGTGCCTTCTTTGAGGCGTGCGAAGGCGAGGATGGCCCAGATGGCGGCATGAGTATACTGGCCGCCATTTTCGCGCAGTCCGGGCGGATATCCGCGAATATACCCCGGATTCTGGGTCAGCTTGTCGAACGGTGGACTGAACAGCAGAGACAAGCCCTGATCGTATTTGATGAGGTGTTGCTCCAGGGATTGCATGGCTATTCTGGCTCGGGTCGGGTTGGCCGCACCGGACAGGACGGCCCAGGATTGTGCGATGGAGTCTATCTGGCATTCGGGGCTCTCTTTTGAACCCAGCCAGCTGCCGTCATCGAAGGTCGCCCGGCGATACCAGGCACCATCCCAGGCTTTGCGTTCCAGCGCGACCCCGACCCGGTTGGCATGAGCCAGCCAGAGCTCGGCACGCTTATCTTGACGGGCGTGGGCCAGAGGGGCAAACAGACTGATGGTGCGCAGTAGCAACCAGCCTAGCCAGACACTCTCCCCCTTGCCTGCACTGCCGACCTGATTCATCCCATCGTTCCAGTCACCCGAGCCCATGAGTGGCAGACCATTGCTCCCGGTGAGCGCCATGGCTTGATCCAGACAGCGAGCGCAATGCTCATACAGAGAGGCTGACGTTTCGGATACTTGTGGCAGGAAGAAGGCATCCTGCTGATCCGTGCTCAGTGCCGGGCCTTCCAGAAACGGGATCTCCTCATCGAGAATGCTGTCATCGGCACTGCTTCGAACGTAGGTGGCCGTGGCGAAGGCCAGCCAGACCCTGTCATCGGAGATCCGGGTGCGCACACCCTGGCCCGAGTGGGGCAGCCACCAATGCTGCACATCCCCTTCAATGAACTGGCGAGCGGCCGTGCGCAACAAATGTTGTCGTGTGCTCCGGGGGTTGGCAAAGCTGAGTGCCATCCCGTCTTGCAACTGGTCGCGAAAACCGTAAGCGCCTCCCGCCTGATAGAAGGCAGAACGAGCCCAGATCCGGCATGCGAGCGTTTGATACATCAGCCAGCCGTTGAGCATTATGTCCATGGCCCTATCCGGGGTCTTGACCTGAACGGCCCCGAGCAGTGTCTGCCATTGAGCCTCCACCTCGTCCAGCACCACATCGAGATCATGACGATAGCGGGTGACGAGGGCACGGGCTTGTTCGGTTGAGCCTGCCTGACCGAGCAGGATCACAAGCTCAAGGCTCTGGCCCGGGGCAAGATCAACATGGGTTTGCAGCGCTGAACAGGGATCAATCCCGGCCCCTGTGCTGCCAGACAAGGCTTTATGGCTTGCCAGCGCCGCAGGAGAGGCGGGTTGACCACGGTATCCCAGGAACTCACTGCGATCGGCGGTCCAGCTCGTTTGCTGTCCCCCCAGATCGAGGAAGGCTACCCGGCCAGGGAAGGCGGCATTCCAGGGGTTGTGTGCCAGCATGGCCCCCGTCTGTGCATCTATCTGGGTCGTGATAAAGGGGGCTGTGACGCTGCGAGAGGCGCCCAACACCCATTCTACGTAACAGGTCACTGAGAGACGGCGGGGGGCATTCGTCTGGTTGCGCAGTGTCAGGCGGGAGATCTTGACGGGATCCGCTACCGGGACATATTGCAGCAACTCGCTATGGATGCCGTGAACCTGATGCTCGAAACTGCTGTAACCGTAACCATGACGAGCGATATAGGTACCGCCATCACGAATGGGCTGAGCGGTCGTCGTCCAGAGATCAAGGGTCTCTTCATCGCGAATATAGATGACTTCACTGACGGGATCCGTCACAGGATCATTGGACCAGGCGGTCAGCTGGTTCTCTTTGCTGTTGTCTGCCCAGGTGTAACCACTGCCTTCGGTGGATGCTTGAAAGCCAAACTGCGGATTGGCAATCACGTTGATCCAGGGGGCGGGTGTGGTGTGACCCGCGCTGAGCAAGGTGACATATTCACGTCCGTCTTTGGCAAACCCACCCAGCCCATTGAAACACTCCAGCTCGGGATGCTGTAAATGTTTGCTGGCGCCGATGTGGGGCGCCCTGAAGACAGGTGAGGGTTGCGGTGACTGGGATGTGTCTGGCAGACGGGCCAGTTGCTCCTGCAGGGAGCCACGGCGAGCGACCAGTACGACCCGCGCCGCCGCATACAGCAGTTGGCAAACCTCGGCATTCATCAGATCGGTGCGCACCGTATAGACGGAGCCGCGGGCCAGCTCGCTATGGAAGCGGGGTCGGGACTGGCTGCTGCGCACGGCTGTCTCTATGCCATTTTGCAGATCCTGCACATAGGTGGCGGCGTGCTCATTGACGATCACCAGGTCGACGGCCAGACGTTTCATGCGCAGATATTCATGGGTCAGCAGCAGTTCGCGTACCTGAGCCAGATCCTCTATGTCATCGATGCGCAGCAGCATGATGGGCAGGTCACCTGAGATGGCGAGCTGCCAGAGGGCGGATTGCAATGCCAGCCCATGCAATATGGTGTTCGATGAGGCGCGAAAGCGCGAGTCTGCGTAGAGCAGGGGAGCTGCGAGCCGCTGGAAGTTGGCCGCATCCGCCGCCTGAATATCCAGATGGTGCAACTGCACCTGTGCCTGGGTCCATGCCAGCGTCTTGGCCCGTTGGAAGGCATGGCGGTTGTGGTGCTGATCGATGAGATCGAGCAAGGCCTGCCGCGATGAAGCCACAAGCGTCCAGAATGCAACCTTGGTACTGCTGCCGGGCAAGACCTGCACCTGCTGGCGCAGCGAGAAAATGGGGTCGAGCACTGTGCCCGTTGTGTTGGACAGGGCAACATCCCGCTGCAAGGCATGGGCCGAGGCCAGAGTTCGACCCTGACCAATAAACCGGGCACGATCGGATTCATATTGAAGCGTACCGGCCAGCTGCTCCTCGACAATGATGAAGTGAGCGGCCCAGATCTCGCTGTCTTCCGGTGTTCTGGGGCGCCGGGTCGCAATCAGCGCGCCCAGCTCCGCCAGAAATTCGGTGACCACAAAGAGCTTGCTGAAGGCGGGATGTGCCCTGTCAGTTTCCGGTGTGGTCAGCACGACCTCGGCGTAAGAGGTGAGCTCGATACAGCGGGTGCTGCGACCACGGTTGTTCAGCGAGATACGTCGTACTTCGCCATCCGCTTCACCGGACACCAGGACTTCCAGTGTGGTGGTAAGGCGGTCGTGATGATGAATGAACTGTGCCCGATCCTCGGCAAAAACAACTTCCCCCTTGTGGTCGGAATTGCCCAGCGGGTGCGCACAAGGAGACCAGGTCTCACCACTGTGAACATCGTGCAAAAAGAGGAAAGAACCCCAGTGGTCCCGAGTAGCATCCTCATGCCAGCGGGTGATGGCAATGTTGCCCCAACGGCTATAGCCGGCTCCCGCACTGGTGAGCATGACGTTGTAGCGACCGTTGGAGAGCAGGTGGGTCACGGGGGCACCCAGGGTCGATGAGGACAAGCGGCGTACTGATCGCACGTCCTGTATGGTCCTGATCCGCGATGCCTTTATCTCGGCGGCACGGGGTCTGACAATGGGCATGTCCTGCGGGATCCGCTCTTGCAGCAGCAGTTCACAAGCCTGAATGATGGGCTCTTCATGAAATCTGGCGCGCATCAGCCCCTGATGCAGGGCATTGGCGAGGGCGACGATCGTCATCCCCTGATGATGGGCCATGAAGTTGTGCACTATGGCCACATCCTGGTTATCGGGCAAACGGGACGGGGTAAAGTCCAGCGCCTCGTAAAAGCCGTAACGCCCACCGCCACCCATGGCAGCCAGCCGTTGATAGTTTTTCAAGGCAGCGCCCGGGTTGACCATGGCGGCCAAACCTGTGGCATAGGGTGCTATCACCCGGTTTTCGGCCAGTCCGCGCTTGAGGGCAAGCTGGGGAATGCCGAAGTTGGAGTATTGATAGGTGAACTCCATGTCCCGGGCGTTGAACGCCGACTCCGATATGCCCCATGGAATGCCCAGCGAGTGGCCATAGCTTATCTGCAAGTCGACGATCAGGCGGTTGGTACACTCCAGCTGAGATCCGATGGGGGCCCTCATGACAAGGGAGGGCATCAGATACTCGAACATGGAGCCGGACCAGGAGATCAGGGCCGCAGCTTGGCCCAGCGGGGTAGCAGAGCGACCCAGCTTGAACCAGTGCTTGGTCACGACATCGCCTTTGGCGATGGCGAACAGGCTGGCAAGCCTTGCCTCCGAGGCGAGCAGATCATAACAACTGTTGTCGAGCCGGTTGTCGGAGAGGGAATACCCGATGGAGAGCAGCTGGCGCTCCGGATCCAGCAAGAATGCGAAGTCCATTCCCATGGCCAGGGTGCGTGCGCGTTCGGCCAGTGCCTGCAGCCGTGGCGCAAGCGCACCGGGCAGGCTGGCGTCATCCAGGCGATGTTCGGCCACCGTCTGACTGAGCGCCTCTGACCAGAAGATAAGCTCGGCCCCCTCTTTGGGATGCGCTGGCAGATCAATACGGTGTGCTGTCTCGACGCCTTGCTGCGCAAGCCGTTCGAGCTCAGCTAGCTGGCTTGTTACGGGCTGCTCGCCATAGAGCTGGTTGCGGATTGCTTTCAGGCAGGCCGTGAGCGCGTTCACCGGCTCGTTGTTTTTCACCGGGTAGGCTTGCAGGGCCTGACGCATCAGCAGATAGGTGTCTTGCAAGCCGCTACGTATCGAGCTGTTGTCGGCGGCTTGTTGCCAGTTTTCGCAGGTGCTCGCGACCACCAGCAGATGGCCCGCAAGATTGCCACTGTCAACGGAAGAGACATAGGCCGGTTCCAGGGTGAGCAGGCGCCGGGTGTCATACCAGTTGAAGAAGTGGCCCTTGAAGCGCGGCAAGTGTTGCATCACCTCCAGGGTGGCTTCCAGCCGTTTGATGACGGCCTCGCGCCCGGCCCAGCCAAAGTCATTGGCAGCCAGGGTCGAGAGCAAATAGAGCCCCATGTTGGTGGGCGAGGTTCTATGGGCAATGACCTCTGTCGGAACTTCCTGAAAGTTGTCAGGTGGCAGCTGGTTGTCGAGATCGGTCACAAAGGTCTCGAAATAGCGCCATGTCTTGCGGGCAATCAGCCGCAGCTCTACCGCTTCCCTGGCACTGCAGGTCATCTGTTTGCTCAGATAACGGGGCCGGCTGGTCCAGTACGCCACCAGGGGGGCCAGCAGCCAAAGGGTGCCAAAAGGCAGTACCAGCGGCCAGGCGGTGGGGGCACTGAACAGCGTCATGGCGCACACTCCCATTCCCAGTACCGCACCGCTCATCATCATTTGGTAAAAGCCCAGGCAGGCCAGTCGCGGTGCGCCCGAGGTTTGAGCCGTTGTGGTCCACTCCAGCAGGTGGCGATGTGACAGGGATAACCGGAACAGAGTACGGACTATGGCATCTGTCATGCGCCAGGTCTGGTCGGCCAGAAAGGTGAGGCTGAGCAGGGTTTGCATGACGGCACGCTGCAGGCTATTGCCAATCCTGCCCACATAATGGTGCCATAAAATATCCTGTTTCCGGGGGAGTATGGTGAAGATGAGGGGCAAAAATATCGGAAGAGCAAGACAGGCAAGCAGCATCAGATCCGCCGCCACGGCCGTGCCCAACGGCAGTTGCCAGGACGCCAGAAAAGCCAGCAGGGCACTCGGTGCCAGCAGTGAACGGCAGAGGTTATCAAACATTTTCCAACGCCCTATCAGGGGCAGTGAGTGCTGGCCGTGTTTGCGCTGGCAGATCCAGGCGAGCAGCTGCCAGTCGCCGCGTGTCCAGCGATGCTGCCGTTTGGCACTGACGTCGTACCGCGATGGAAACTCTTCGACAACTTCAATGTCCGAGGCCAACCCTGCGCGGGCAAAGATGCCCTCAAACAGGTCGTGGCTCAGGTGACTATTTTCCGGTACACGCCCTTCCAGCGCGGAGGTAAAAGCATCGACGTCGTAGATGCCCTTGCCGGTGAAAGAGCCTTCTCCGAACAGATCCTGATAGATGTCCGAAACGGTGGCTGCATAGGGGTCCATGCCGCCAGGCCCTGAGTAGAGCCGTTGGTAATAAGAGCCATCCTGACCCAGTGGAAGAGAGGGGGTGACACGGGGCTGGAGAATGCCATAGCCATGGGTGACGCGCTGCTGCTCGGCATCAAAATGCGCGCAGTTGAGGGGATGCGCCATCTTGGCAATCAGGCGACTGGCGGTATCCCGCGGCAATCGGGTATCTGCATCCAGGGTGATGACATAGCGCACATTGTGGGGGACGGCAGGGGGCTGACCATCGATCACCATAAAACTGGTGTCCGTTGCTCCTCGCAGCAAACGGTTCAGTTCATAGAGCTTGCCACGCTTGCGCTCCCAGCCCATCCAGCACTCCTCGCCCGGGTTGAACTGGCGGTGGCGATGGAGCAGCAGAAAGCGCGCCCCTGACGGCCCGGGGCCATATTTGCTGTTCAAGCGGGCGATGGCCTGACTGGCTTCGCTCAGCAGGGCCGCATCTTCGGGCATGTGTTCCTGGGCTGCATCCATCCCATCGGAGAGCAGGGCAAAGCTGAGGTCGCCACTGATCCCTGACAGGTGATGGATCTCCAGTTGCTCGACTTGTGCCAGCAGATCGGAGTGAGAGGTCAGCAGGGTGGGGATGACCACCATGGTGCGCAGGGATGAGGGAATGCCGTGAGTGAGATCCATGGCCGGCAGAGGCATGGGCACCAGATAAAAACTGATGAGATAGTTGACCAGCGAGATGGCTGCCGCCTTGACCGGCAAGAAGGCAAACAGGATGAAGAGCGGCATCCAGAGGGACCATGGCTCACCGGGCTGTGCGAGCTGCTGGTAGGTGAATGTCAGCAAAAGCAGCGTCAGCAGGGTAATGATGCCGACATAGCCGCCGATCCCGAGTCGGGAATGAAACCGGTGAAGTCGAAGGCGTAACGGGGGGCGAAAACCCAGATCGGTTTCCAGGGCGAGTCGGCCCTCGGCCATCAGATGATAACCGGGATCCTGCACCCTGAGTTTCATGTCATCTGGCAAGGTGTCGACATCTTGTCGGGTCGCCGACAGGACCCGCGCCGTGACATCCAGCTCATCGTGGGGGGAAGAGCGGGCCAGCAGCTCGATTGCCCGGCGATAGAGATTGCGGGTGGGAAAGTCCATCTCGGCGAAGTTGCTGCTGGCTCGTAACTGCTGATCCACCAGACTCATCTTTTCAAATTGCTCGCTCCAGTCGATGTTCGAGATGAATCGCATGCTGGTGATGATGTTGCGAATGGTGACGTTGGAGGCCCCCTGCCGCTGCTGTGCATGCTGGACCACTTCATCGATTGACCCCCCCTGCAGCGTCAGGCGCGCTTCCAGCCAGCCGAGTGCCGGTGTGATATCGGGATCCTGGTCACGCAGTTGTTTGACGAGTTGAGCGGCAAAAATCTCGGACAGTGGGCCTGTGGCACGGGAGGCAATGTCTTCGTTCAGCGCAGACAAGGCGCACCCTGCGGCGAGCAGGCGCGAGCAAAGGAGATCTGCATCGGCTCTGGCCTGGCGGGCCAGCGTGATCTGCTCAACCAGACGCCGCAAGTTTTCAATGAGCACGATCCTGAGGGTGATGGGGACAGCCCATAACTCACCAATGGTCAGCGGTTGCACACGCTGATAGGCCAGGATGAAACGGCTCAAGATCTCGGGGTCGAAGTGGCTGTCGTTGTGGGCAATGAAAGCCCAGGCGATGCCAAAAACTCTGGGATAACCGGCAAAGGGGCCTTCGGCCAGCTTTGGCAACTGGCGGTAGTAGCTGGTGGGCAGGCTGCTGCGGATCTCGTAGATCTGAGCTTCGACCAGGTGATAGTTGTCGAGGAACCACTCGGCCGCATGGGTCAGATCATGCCCCAGTTCGAGTTCAGCTGCATTTGCCTGATGGGCGGATGACAAGACGGCCTCGTTTTCTTTCAGGCGCAGATGCAATGATTGCACCGCCGCCGGTCTGGCGGTGACTGACTGGGCTTCTGCCAGCGTCATGGCGTGGGATTCCAGCCGCTCTATGCCGAACAACTCTTCACGAACGGGCTCCTTGTCCTGCCAAGGGTCATTGGTTGGCTTGAAGCCAAATAACCTAGCGCACCAACCATTCATGGATATCTCCCTGCTTGTTGTTACCGGACCCGGGTCCGCGTTCGTGGAACATCAATCCATCGTTGGATATGGGTAATGTCTCTCTGTTGTCGGCGGCTCGGTTGGAGCCATCTACATGCATGACTGATGAAGGGGCCAGTCTCGCCTGTCGCGCGACAGCAGACAGGCAAGGGCCCAGGTGTTGGGTAGCTAATGAACTGTTCAATGGAAGAACGGGGAAAGGTGAGTCCTGGCGGTTCTTCAAAGGCGGGCATAAATGACCTGCCGCCAGATCTGACAGTCGTGGTAATTAAAATAAAAATGCAGTAGCCGCGAAAACACTATGGCGGGAGGGCGGCGGGCTGTCTGTTCGTTAACGTACATATCAAGGTAGGCCGTACTGGTAAGGTCGAACCGTCCTGTTGCACCTTGCTCAACGATTCACTTGAGTTCGCTCATGCCTCGGGCCACTTCCTTGTCAGGGTTGCCAGTGACAGTCTGGTTGTCTCCTGGTCATGGTTGAAGGACAACGCAGACTAGGGAGTTGATATGACTGACAAGACAGCACCATCCCGTACCGGCACAGTGGTCTCGGTGCGTGGCAGCGTGGTGGATGTTCGCTTCGACACGCAATTACCCCCCATTCATTCACTGCTGAGAACGGGTGATGAGGGGGACATCGTCATCGAGGTTCAAGCCCAGCTTGATGCACAACGCGTGCGTGGCATTGCCCTGACTCCCACCCAGGGATTGGCGCGGGGCACCCTGGTGAACGACAGTGGTGGCCCCCTGTTGGCGCCGGTCGGCAAGGGCACGCTGTCACGAATGTTTGATGTCTTTGGTCAAGCGATCGATCGTCTGCCGCCCCCAACCGTGGATTGGCGTAGCGTACACAACACGCCGCCGGCATTGGCAAGGCGCTCGACGCAGCCTGAGATTTTCCTGACCGGGATCAAGCTGATCGATGTACTCATGCCCTTGGAGCGCGGTGGTAAAGCCGGCCTGTTTGGCGGTGCAGGCGTTGGCAAGACTGTCCTGCTCACGGAAATGATCCACAACATGCTGGGTCAGCATAAAGGGGTGAGCATCTTTTGCGGGATAGGTGAACGTTGTCGCGAAGGCGAGGAGCTCTATCGCGATATGAAGGCCGCTGGCGTGCTCGACAACATGGTGATGGTGTTCGGGCAGATGAACGAATCCCCGGGCGCCCGATTTCGTGTGGGTCACGCCGCGTTGACCATGGCGGAGTACTTTCGTGATGACGAGCATAGCGATGTGTTGCTGCTCGTCGACAATATATTCCGCTTTATCCAGGCCGGCATGGAAGTGTCTGGGCTGATGGGGCAGATGCCGGCTCGTCTTGGCTACCAGCCGACCATGGGCACTGAGCTGGCCCAACTGGAGGAGCGCATCGCCAATACCGATACCGGTGCCATCACGTCGATCCAGGCTGTTTATGTACCCGCAGATGACTTCACGGATCCGGCCGCCGTGCATACCTTCTCGCACCTCTCCGCATCGATTGTGCTGTCGCGCAAACGGGCGAGCGAAGGGCTATATCCGGCCATTGATCCCTTGCAGTCAAATTCCAAAATGGCGACGCCTGGCATCATTGGCGAGCGACACTACACGCTGGCACAGGCGATCCGCCGCACCCTGGCACAATACGCCGATCTCAAAGACATCATTGCAATGCTTGGTATGGAGCAACTGTCGAGCGAGGACCGCAACGTGGTGGCGCGTGCCCGGCGACTGGAACGTTTTCTGACTCAGCCATTTTTCACTACTGAACAATTCACCGGCATGCAGGGGCGACAGGTGAGCCTGGACGATGCCCTGGCGGGTTGCGAGCGTATTTTGCGCGACGAGTTCAAGGATGTACCGGAAAGTGCGCTGTATATGATCGGAGCCATCGATGAAGCGCTCGACAAACAAGCCAACAAAGAGAAAGCGAGTTCCCATGAGACTTAAGATTTTGTTGCCTTTCAAGGTGTTTGCCGAGAAAGCGGATGTGCTGCGCATCGTTGCCGAATCGACATATGGATCCTTTGGTCTGCTACCCAATCGGCTCGACTGCGCTGCCGTACTGGTGCCGGGCATTCTGGTGTTCGAGACGAGTACAGAGCACGAGGTCTGTGTTGCGGTCGATCAGGGGGTATTGGTGAAGACGGGTGACGAGGTGCTGGTGTCCGTGCGCAATGCCATCGGCAACCTGGAACTTGAACAATTGCGTGCCGCCGTTGAGAGAGAATTTTTAACGCTTGATGAGCAGGAAAAAAGCGCGCGAGCTGCGCTGTCAAAACTTGAAGCGGGTTTTGTACACCGTTTCGTGGCCATGCAACATGACTGAGCAAGGACGCAAGCCGGGCGATGGCAAACGCGGGTTCAGCGAGCTGATTGGCAACAAGGCTGAGCGAAAAGTAAAGGCGCAGCAACAAGTCACACGCACCGTCTGGTCGGGTCTGGGCATGATGGGTCTGATTGGCTGGTCGATCGCGATCCCCACATTGCTGGGGGCGGCACTGGGTCTTTGGCTTGATGAGCGATACCCGGGCGGCCAGTCATGGACGTTGGCGCTGCTGGCTGCGGGTCTGACCCTCGGCTGCTTCAATGCCTGGCGCTGGTTGGCAAAAGAAGACAGTGAAATTCACGATAAGGGAAAAAAACATGATGAATGAATGGCTCATTTTGAGTGGCAGCCTGTTTGCCGGCGTCGTGCTGGGCCTGCTCTTTTTTGGCGGCCTGTGGTGGACGGTTCGCCGAGGCGTCGCCTCTGCCCAGATAGCCCTCTGGTTTTTTTGCAGTCTGCTTCTGCGCTCGGCGATCGTGATGGTGGGCTTTTGGCTCGTTGGCGGTGCTGACTGGCAGCGCTGGGCGGCTCTGCTGCTGGGGTTTATCTTCGCTCGGCTTGTTGTCACACGAGTCACTCGCAAGATGCCAGTATTGATCGGTGCTCAATATGCACCTTAGCCCGGACGCCCTTGTTTTCTGGCAATTCGGCTTTGTCAAGCTCAATGCCACCATCGTCTACAGCTGGGGCCTTATGTTCGTATTGACGTTCGGTTCATGGCTGGTGACCCGTCGCTTGTCGAAAGGACTGGACCGTAGCCGCTGGCAGAACCTGTTGGAAATCATAGTCACCGGTATCGTCGATCAGATTGCGGAAGTCGGGCTGCTCAAGCCACGGCTCTACCTCGGCTTTATTGGGACGTTGTTTCTTTTTGTTGCCAGCGCCAACCTGGTCACCATCATACCTGGCTACGAGCCACCTACCGGCTCCTTGTCGACGACCACGGCACTGGCTATTTGCGTATTCTTTGCCGTCCCGATCTTCGGCATTGCCGACAGCGGCCTGACCGCGTATCTGCAAGCCTACGTCAAGCCGACCCTGATCATGTTGCCTTTCAATATTGTCAGCGAATTGTCGCGCACCTTGGCATTGGCCGCCCGTCTGTTTGGCAACATGATGAGCGGAACCATGATCCTTGCCATCTTGCTCACCATAACCCCCTTTATTTTTCCTGTAATCATGAGTGCGTTAGGGCTGCTGACCGGCATGGTGCAGGCCTATATCTTCAGCATTCTGGCGGCCGTCTACATCGCCGCTGCCACCCGGGTCCGTGAACCCAAGCCTGAAGTAGCTCCCGAAACCACCCCCATTTCCCAAAAGGACTGATCATGGACAGTTTGACCCTCATTGCCATTGCTTCGATTATCACATCTGGCTTGACCATCGCCATTGGCAGCATAGGCCCGGCGCTCGGTGAAGGCCGGGCGGTGGCGATGGCGCTTAGCGCGCTGGCGCAACAACCTGATGCATCAGCCACCATCACTCGTACCCTGTTCGTTGGCTTGGCCATGGTCGAGTCGGTGGCTATCTACTGTTTTGTGGTGTCGATGATCCTGATCTTCGCCAATCCGTTCTGGAATCAAGCCATCGCCGCCGTGGCAGGAAAATAGATCATGCTTATCGACTGGTTCACCGTCGGCGCGCAAGTGGTCAACTTTTTGATCCTGGCCTGGCTGCTGAAACGCTTTCTCTATCACCCGATACTCGATGCAATTGACGCCCGTGAGAAGCGCATTGCTACCGAGCTGGCCAATGCAGCTAAACAGCAAGCATCGGCTACAGAGGAGAGAGAAAATTTTGAGCAACGAAATTCCGAGCTCGATCGCAACAAGGCAACACTCCTCAAAGAGGCAACAGAGGCTGCTCATGTCGAGCGCCAGCGGCTGCTTGACGAGGCAAGGCAAGCTGCGAGCGCCCTGATTGCCAAAGGCAAAGCCTCCCTGCAAAGCGAGGCGCACGCACTGCACCATGATATTCGCCAGCGGACCAGCCAGGAGGTCTTTGCCATTGCGGGCAAGGCATTGACCGATCTTGCCGGTATCACGCTCGAGGCCCGTATGGTCGATGTGTTCGTCGCCCATCTGCGTGACCTGAACGACACCGACAAGGCGGCGCTGAGCAAGGCGCTGAAGACCTCCGGGCAGCCACTGGTGGTCAGCAGTACCTTCGCGTTGTCGGACGAGCAGCGCAACTTGCTGGAGACGACTATCCAGCCATTACAAGATAAGGCCCCCGCGTTGCGCTATGAAACTGTGCCGGAACTCGTGTGTGGCATAGAGCTGTGCGCCGAGGGTTACAAGGTTGACTGGAGCATTGCCGAATACTTGGTCAGCCTGGAAAAAAGCATTGATGATCTGCTCAAACCCGCCAGTACTTCACAAGGTACAGCCAATGCCTCCTGATACTCTGCAGCAGGTATTGGCATCGACTTTCTCCGCTATTGAGAAGGGCCGCGACACCTTTGTTCATGGCATAGTGACCCGGGAAGTCGGCTACATCACCCGCGTTGCCGCCGGCATTGCCAGCGTCTCCGGCCTGCCGGGTGTCGGCTTTGAAGAGGTACTTGTTTTCCCCGGCGGCATTCAGGGCATTGCCTTCAATGTCGATGAAGATGAGATTGGCGTTGTGCTGCTTGGAAATTATTGGCTGTTGCACGCTGGCGACCAGGTTGAGCGCAGTGGCCATGTTGTCGATGTGCCGGTCGGGGAGCGCCTGATTGGCCGGGTCATCAATCCTCTGGGCGAGCCTCTCGACGATCAAGGGCCATTGTCGCCTGGGGAGCGCCTGCCGATCGAGCGTCCTGCCGCTGATATCATGGATCGGGCCCCGGTCACAGTGCCCTTGCAAACCGGCATCAAGGTCGTTGATGCGCTCATTCCCATTGGACGCGGCCAGCGCGAATTGATCCTGGGTGACAGGCAGACTGGCAAGACGGCCATTGCACTGGACGCCATTCTCAATCAGCGTGACAAGAATGTGCTCTGTGTCTACTGTGCCATTGGCCAGCGTGCCGCCGGCGTTGCCAAGGTGATTGCGACGCTGCGAGAAAAGGGGGCGCTGGAGTACACGGTTGTCGTCGTTGCTGAAGGAAACGATCCCCCTGGTCTGGCCTATATCACGCCCTATGCCGCGACCAGCATTGCTGAGTATTTCATGGAGCAGGGGCGCGATGTGCTGGTGGTTTACGATGACCTGACACATCACGCCCGTGCCTATCGAGAACTCTCCTTGCTGCTGCGTCGACCGCCGGGTCGCGAAGCCTTTCCCGGTGACATTTTCTACATCCATTCGCGTCTGCTCGAGAGAGCCACCCATCTGTGCAAGGAACTTGGTGGCGGCTCTCTGACGGCCTTGCCCATCATAGAGACCGAAGCTCAGGATATGTCGGCTTACATCCCGACCAACCTGATATCGATCACCGATGGTCAAATTTACCTGTCACCCGTTCTCTTCGAATTGGGGGTGTTGCCTGCGGTCGATGTCGGCCAGTCCGTGTCGCGGGTTGGCGGCAAGGCGCAGCGTGCTGCCTATCGGGCTGTTGCCGGTGATCTCAAGCTGGCCTATGCCCAGTTCGAAGAGCTGGAAACCTTTTCGCGCTTCGGCGCCCGACTCGATGCAGCCACTCAGTTGCAGATCGCGCATGGCCGTCGCATCCGTGCCTGTTTGAAACAACAAGAATTTTCACCCTTCCCCATGGTGCAGCAAATTGCAGTGTTGCTGGCGCTGAGTGCGGGTTTGTTTGATCAGATCCCGCTCGACAGGATGAAAGAAGCCGAGGATGCCGTTTGCGATGCCGCCGACCAGGTCTCGCCAGCGCTCTGCGCCCGCTTGGAAAGCACCGAAACACTCGAGGATGAAGACAGTGCTCAGATTGTTGACCTGGCGCGGCAAGCACTCGTTCAGTTCCAGCCGGTTGACGAGGTAAGCGAATGAGTAAAACAGCCGTCAGTCTGCGTCGCCAGATAGCCAGTGCCAGTGACCTCGAATCAGTTGTGCGGACGATGAAGGCGATGGCCGCCTCGAGCATTGGTCAGTATGAAAATGCGGTGCGTTCCCTGGATGACTATGACCGAACGGTTCAACTCGGCCTGCTGACCTTTTTTCGCCAACAGCAGGGCGACCTGGTTCGGCCCGCAGCGCTCAAGGATGAGGGGCCCACGGGGGTCATCGTATTCGGGTCGGATCAGGGGCTGGTCGGGCAGTTTAACGAATCATTGGTTGAGTTCGTCAGTGAAACGCTGGATAAGCTGCCAGGTCGTAAAATCATCTGGACCGCAGGTGATCGTATCCGCTCCCGCCTCGATGACAGCGCCCTTACCTTGGGACGGGCTTTTCGTCTGCCCAGCGCCATCTCGGCGATCACTCCGCTGGTCAGCGAGATCCTTATCGAGACAGAATCTCTGCGCGAGCGCGGAGAAGTCAGCAATATCCTCTTGTTTCACAACCGCCCAAAGTCCGGCTCGCTTTACGAGCCTGTCTGTCAACCCTTCCTCCCCCTCGATGCCACATGGCAACAGGCCTTGATGACCCGGAGTTGGCCGACCCAGTGTCTGCCAGAGTTGATTGGTCGCAGGGAAAATACCCAGATGGCGTTGGTGCGCGAGTATCTCTTTATCTCCTTGTTTCGTGCGTGCGCCGAGTCGCTCGCGAGTGAAAATGCCAGCCGGCTTGCTGCCATGCAACGGGCGGAGAAAAACATTGGTGAATTGCTGGATACGCTTGAAAGTGAATTTCATCGCCTTCGCCAGAGTGCCATCGATGAAGAGTTGTTTGATGTGATCGTCGGTTTTGATGTGCTGCCGGATGACTAGATCCAAGGCAAGAGAGAGGAGGGTGTATATCACCCGTGGCATGCCCGGTGAGAGGGTGACAATTCATGGCGGTCGCATGCTGGCCTGTCGGTTGGATAACGCCATGAATGCCCATGTTCGTGAACCTCATCAATCCATTTAGGTCGCCTGTCCAACCGGATTGGATGCTGGCCGCATGAGTGTGCCCAGCCCTGCCAACTCGTCCATGGCTCTGACCCCCGCCAGCGTCTCGTTCACATGTGCCTTGTTGTTCTGCTGATGGGATGTCGGCCAGTGCCTGGGGAGGCTCAGCGCCGGCTCGGGATCAGCCCTATCAGGTGCTGCAGGCTTTTCTGGCGTGGATGGCGGCGGGTGGCGAGGCTGATGCGGGTGGTGAGCGGTTCATCGGCGATGGGGTGATAGCTGACGCCGTGGGGGTGCAGCTCGCTCACAGATCGCGGGATGATGGCAACCCCGAAACCGGCCTGCACCATGCCGACGGTGGAGATCACCTGCGGGCTCTGGCTGCCGAGACGGGGGCTGAAACCGGCCCGCTGGCAGCGTTGAGTGATGGCATCGTGCAGGCCCGGCCCCAGTTCGCGGGGGAACAGGATGAAGGGATCCTGCGCCAGGGCCTCGATGGCGATGGCGCCCGTGCTTGCCAGCGGGTGATGCGGGGGGAGGGCGATCAGCATCTCCTCCTCATCGATGAGATGGTGAGTCAGCGCCGAGCTGCTGCTGCACGGCAGGCGCAGTATGGCGGCATCCAGCTCCTCGCTCATCAGGTCGCGCACCAGATTGGGCATGCTGTTCTCGATGGGATGCAGGCTCACCTCTGGCCAGGCCTGGCGAAAGTCGTGGATCAGGCGCAGTACGCTCGGGTGCAGCACAGTGGAGCCGGCAAAGCCCAGGCGCAGGGAGCCAAGCTGACCGCGGGCGATGCGCTGGGCCTTCTGCATGGCCTGCTCGGTTTGCGACAGTATGCCCTTGGCACCCTGATAGAGGCTCAGCCCCGCCTCGGTCAGCTCCACACTGCGGGTCAGCCGGTGAAACAGCGGCGTGCCCACCTCCTGTTCAAATTTGCGGATCTGCTGGCTGAGGGGCGGCTGGGCCATGCCCAGCGTCTCGGCCGCCTTGGTAAAGCTCTGCTTCTCTGCCACGGCTACCAGGTAGCGCAGGTAACGAAATTCCATATCTGGTACGTCTCGAAGCTGATGGGTTTGGATATTGGTATCAAAGTGTGATCTTGGTCACTATTGAATCCTGATTTGCCAACCTAACAGGATTGGAGGTTAAATCCAAATGGAAACCCATACACAGTGTGACTGTGCCATCGAGATCAGCCAGCAGTTTGCTCGCTGGCAAGCCCGTCAGGGTGGTGGCGAGGTCTATCAGAGCTCTTTGATGAGCGCCCTGCTGGCCGGCGTCTATGAGGGCGAGACCACCATGGCCGATCTGCTGCGCCACGGCGACTTCGGCCTTGGCACCTTCAACCGGCTCGACGGCGAGCTGATTGCGTTCGAACGCCAGATCCATCAGCTCAAGGCCGATGGCTCGGCCCGTCCTGCCCAGGCCGGGCAGAAAACCCCGTTTGCGGTGATGACTCACTTTCGACCCTGTCTGGAGCGCCGCTTCGATCACCCCCTCAGCCGCGACGAGATCCATCAGTGGATCGATCAGCTGGTGGGCACCGACAACGTCTTCGTCGCTTTTCGCCTCGATGGTCTGTTTGAGCAGGCCCAGGTGCGCACAGTGCCCTGCCAGACTCCCCCCTACAAGCCCATGCTGGAAGCCATAGAGGCACAGCCCTTGTTCTCTTTCAGCCAGCGGCGCGGCACCCTGGTGGGCTTTCGCTGCCCGCCCTTCGTGCAGGGGATTAATGTGGCCGGCTATCACGAACATTTCATCACCGAAGATCGCAAAGGCGGTGGTCACATCCTCGATTACGCCATGGGCCACGGCCAGCTGCAGCTGTCTGTGGTTCAGCATCTCAACATAGAGCTGCCGCGCAACCCTGCTTTTCAACAGGCTGACCTCAATCCCGCCGATCTGGACCGCGCCATCCGCGCTGCCGAAGGTTAATCCCTTCGCTTACAAGGAGTTATTCTCATGGAAAATCAACACTGGAGCTGCGGGGCCGAGCTGGTCGTACGCCATCTGGAGGCGCAGGGCGTCAAGCAGGTATTTGGTATTCCGGGGGCCAAGATCGACCGGGTATTCGATGCCCTGGAAGATTCCCCCATCGACACCATAGTGGTGCGTCACGAGGCGAACGCCGCCTTCATGGCCGCCGCCGTGGGCCGTCTGACCGGCAAGGCTGGGGTGGCGCTGGTGACCTCGGGCCCAGGTTGTGCCAACCTGATCACCGGCCTCGCGACCGCCACCTCGGAAGGGGATGCCATGGTGGCGCTGGGGGGCGCCGTGCGACGTGCCGATGGCCTCAAGCTTACTCACCAGAGCCTGGACACCGTCAGCCTGTGCCGTCCCGTCACCAAGTTCAGCGCCCAGGTGGGAACCGGATCCGCCCTGTCCGAGGTGATGGCTAACGCCTTTCGTTGTGCCGAGCTGGGCCGTCCCGGCGCCGCCTTCGTCA
The DNA here is from genome assembly GCF_027705025.1 of Aeromonas sp. D3. Lineage (NCBI taxonomy): Bacteria > Pseudomonadati > Pseudomonadota > Gammaproteobacteria > Aeromonadales > Aeromonadaceae > Aeromonas > Aeromonas sp. D3. Next base: position 56,816 of record NZ_JAPDBE010000008.1, read on the forward strand.
GCCTGCCCATGGACATCATCAACGAGCCGACCGATGGCGCCATCCTGGTGCCCAGAGCCATACCCGAACCGGGCGCCGCCGATGAGGCCGGCATAGACAGGGCGCTGAGCCTGCTGGCACAGGCCCGCAAGCCGGTGGTGCTGCTCGGTCTGCTGGCCAGTCGGCCGGAAAACTCTCTCGCGGTACGCGCCTTTTTGGACAAGAGCCGGTTGCCGGTGACGGGCACCTATCAGGCGGCCGGTGTGGTGGATACCCACCATTTCGATGACTTCGCCGGTCGGGTCGGGCTGTTCAACAACCAGCCGGGGGACAGGTTGCTGCAGGATGCGGATCTGGTGATCTGCATAGGTTACAGCCCCATCGAATATGACCCTGTGCTGTGGAACGGCACGGGTGAGCGGCAACTGCTGCACATTGATGCCCTGCCTGCGGAGATCGACAGCAGCTACTGCCCGGCGGTTGAGCTGGTGGGCTCCATCAGCGCCAATCTGTATTGCTTGACCAAGATGTTGCACAAGCCGCTGGCACGGGATCCCGCCATCGCCGCCCTGCTCGAGGAGATCCGCACCCAGCGCTATCAGCTGACCCAGCATGCCCAGCATCTGGGGGGCATGCCCATCCATCCGCTGCGCATCGTCAAGGAGCTGCAGGACATCATAGGGCAGGACATGACGCTGTGCGTGGACATGGGCAGCTTCCACATCTGGATTGCCCGCTACCTCTATAGCTTCCGGGCTCGCCAGGTGCTTATCTCCAACGGTCAGCAGACAATGGGGGTAGCGCTGCCCTGGGCCATAGGTGCCGCCATGGTGCGGCCGGGGGAGAAGATCATCTCTGTCTCCGGCGATGGCAGCTTCATGCAGTCGAGCATGGAGCTGGAGACGGCGGTGCGGCTCAAATCCAACATAGTGCACATCATCTGGGTCGATAACGGCTACAACATGGTGGCGATGCAGGAGGAGAAAAAGTATCGCCGCAGCTCGGGGGTGAGCTTCGGGCCCATCAACTTCAAGGCCTATGCCGAGTCCTTCGGAGCGGCCGGGTTTGCGGTCACCAGTGCCGAGGATCTGCGGCCTACGCTGCGCGCCGCCATGGCAGTCGTTGGACCTGCCGTAGTAGCCATACCGGTGGATTACAGTGACAACCACCTGCTGATGGAGCAGCTCAGGCCAGAGTTGTTGAGCTAGCGATCAAGGGGGCAGCCCGAGTTGCGCCCGGCCAATAGCAGAGCGCCCCTTGCCAATCGGCAAGGGGTGCTCTGTCATGACGAGAGGGCATCCGCGATGGCAACAGGGGTCATGGCATGACAGAAGGGGGCATCACCATGGGGCCGGCGACCGCGAGGGCGGTGTCGTCCCCGCGCAGCACCCGCACGATTTCGAGGGCAAATTCGATGGCGGTGCCAGGCCCCTGGCTGGTGATCAGGTGATGAGTCTCATCCGTCACGACCCGCGCCGTGCTGAGCTGGCTGGTGGGCAGTTGGGCCTGCAAGCCCGGGTGGCAGGTCGTGCTGGCATCTCCCAGCAAATCATGATGGTGCAGTACCACCACGGGGGCGGCGCATATAGCCGCCCGCCAGCGGCCGAGCGCCGCCTGTTCCCTGAGCAGATCGATGGCGAGCGGCGTATCGCGGATTGCCTCGCTGCCGGGCAAGCCGCCCGGCACGACGATGGCTTCGAAGTCACGGCTGGTCAGCTCGTCGATATGATAGTCAGCGACCAGCTGTACCCCGCGGGAGGCACGGATCTGGCGCAGACCCGCCGGACAGCAGGAGGCCAGCAGCACCTCGATGCGTGCGCGCACCAGGGTGTCGACGATGGCGACGGTTTCGATCTCTTCAGACCCCGGTGCCACCAATACCAATACTGTCATGCTGCACTCCTTGGTTACCCGCCATCTCGGCGGGCTCAGCTCTTCTCTTTGATGGCCTGATAGAGGCCCTGATTGACCGGCACCGCTATGCCGTGTTTGGCGGCGCAGGCCAGCAGGAAGCCGGTAATGGCCTCGATCTCTGTCTCGCGCCCCTGCTCCATATCCTGGTGCATGGAGGAGTAGTTGTCGGCGGTCAACTCGACCACCGTCATGGCGCGGCGCAGCAGCTCATCGCTGCTGGTGGGCTGGCCTTCGGCCTGCATGACGTCGGCCACTTCCACGCAGATCTGTTGCAGGGCATCGGCGAAGCGAGGGCCGGCCAGCTCGCCATTTTTGAGCTTATAGAGCGCCGTCAGTGGATTGATGGCGCAGTTGATGGCAAGTTTTTGCCACTGGCGAGCCAGGATCTGCTCGTCCCAGCCGGCCTGGCCGAGGGCTGCGGCGAGATCCTCTGCCAGGGAGGCATGAGCCCTGGCCGCTTCATTGACCGGGCCGAGCCAGGTCTCGCCCTTGCCGGTGTGGCGGAACACGAAGTGACCGCTTTGCATGGCGCCGTGGCTGGTGACGCCCGCAATGACAGGATTATGCGGAAACAGCTGCACCACCTGCTCGGCAATGCCCATGCCATTGTGCAGCAGCACTATGGGCACGCCCGCCGCCAGCTTGCCTGCCAAGGGGGTCAGGGCGGACACCACCTGACCTGCCTTGGTCATCACCAGCAGGCGCTTGATCTGACCGGGCTGGTCGACGAAGCCGCGCTCGATGGTGATCAGCTGGGTCTGGCCTTCCAGCGAGGTGAAATCAATCCCGGGGTGCAGGGTCGAACGGTGGCGATCGCGCAGCAAGACGCGGGTCGATTGGCCGCTTTGAGTCAACAGGGAGGCGAAGACGCCACCCAGGGCGCCGCAGCCCAGCAGTGACCATTGGGGGGAGGAGGGCAGTCGGGAACTCTGTAATCCGCTTGGCATGGAGAGACTCAATCAAGGTAGGGTTGCATTCCGATCAACCATTTACCGGGGATAAGTGAAATGTCGCTTGGCGGACACTAACGGGTCTCGCCATTCCTGTGCGCAGGGGATTCTAGCAGAGCAACCCCATCGAAATCAGCAAATTTGCCGGTTTTCTGGTAGATTTGCGCCCTTATAGCGCAACATGAGGAGCCCTGACATGCCGTCATTCGATATTGTCTCTGAAGTCAAAATGAACGAGGTGTTGAACGCCGTCGATAACGCCAATCGTGAACTGGCGACCCGTTTCGATTTTCGTGGTGTTGAAGCCAGCTTCGAGCTGAACAAGGAAGAAGTAAAGCTGGAGGCCGATGCCGACTTCCAGCTCAAGCAGATGGTCGAGATCCTGCGCGCAGCTCTGCTCAAGCGCAACATCGAGAACAGCTCAATGGACGTGGGTGACAGCGTTCACTCAGGCAAGCGTTTCCACCTGAATGTCAAGTTCAAGCAGGGGATCGAGAAAGAGATCGCCAAGAAGCTGGTGAAGTTGATCAAGGATTCCAAGATCAAGGTGCAGGTCGCCATTCAGGGTGATGAAGTGCGGGTCACCGGCAAGAAGCGTGACGATCTGCAGGAAGCCATGGCGCTGGTACGTGGTGCCGAGCTGGGTCAGCCGATGCAGTTCCAGAATTTCCGCGATTGATGACGGGCGGGGAGGGTTCGGCCCTCCCCCTTGTTCGATAGCAAAAGGCTCGATGACAGAGCCATAAAAAACCGGAGCAGCTGCTCCGGTTTTTTTGTGCCCGCATTACCCGTTCGATTAGAACTTGTAGGTAACGGAGAAGTAATGGCTGAAGCCGGTAGATTTGAAGTCGTCAGAGTTATCAATACCGTAGATTTCGTTGAAATACTTCAGGCCATAACCAACGGCGTAACGATCAGAGTGCCAGTAGATACCGTGAAAATTACCTAAGCCGTCGGAGTGGCTGGTATCTTTCATGCCCCAAGTGTAATCCAGATAGCCTTGGTAAGAAACAAAGCTGCCGTTGGAGAAGGTATAGAAAGGCTTGAACCAGTTCATGGAGAACTGCTGACCATTCCAACCTTCTCCTTGACCACTAAAGGTTTCATTGGCATGACGCTTATAGAGGTTCATGCCAACTTTGCCAAACCACGGCACCATGACATCAGCGCCCAAACCAATAAAGGCATCATTCAGACCTTGAATGCCACCAATGTTAAACAGGGTTGCAACATACAACTCTTGCACTGGACCAAAGGACAGATCTTGGCCGGTGATACCATCCAGTGACATCCGCGGTGCAAACTTCATAAAGAGGTTTTCTTGCTTGTGCTTGTCGCTGTGACGGGAGTCAAAGATATCGAATACATCGACATAGCCATACAGATCGAAAATGCCTGAACGACCACCAAACTCCATTTCAAAATAAGTGTCGTTATAACCATCTGGACCATGTGGTTTCTGGTCGATGGTGTGCATGACGTTGAACTGCATCCACTTGTAATCATTCTTGTGGATGTCACCGCTGTAGTCAGCAGCGAAGGCCGGAGTAGCGGCAGCAGCCAGCAGACCGGCAGCGATCAGAGTCTTGGTAAATTTGGCCATTTTATTGGTCTCTTGTGCGTTAGTTGAGGTTTTCCGTAGCCTGCCCACAAGGAGCGGGAGGGATTCTAGCCAAATAAATTCATCGGAGAAACAAGCACCGGGGAACTTTATTCGGAAGTGTGAATCTAATCACCCCCAATTTCACGCAAACGCTTGCTATTTGTCCGCTTCCGAGAGCAAGGCCCTTCCTCGTCTGGCAACCATGACGATCAGGATCAAGACGGGAATGCCGAGCAGGCTGGTGCCGATAAAGAAGGTGCTGTAGCCAAACTGTTCGACGAAGTGGCCGGAAAAACCTGCCAGCAGCTTGGGCATCAGCAGCATGACGGAGCTGAACAGGGCGTATTGGGTGGCGGAGAAGGCCACGTTGGTCAGGCTCGACAGATAGGTCACGAAGGCGGCAGTCGCTATGCCGGCGCTCAGGTTGTCGACCGAGATGATCAGGGTCAGCAGCTGCAGGTTGTGACCCACTTCGTTGAGCAGGGCAAACAGCAGATTGGTGCTGGCGGTGAGCAGGGCGCCGAGGAACAGGATCCGCAAGGTACCAAAGCGCATCACCAGCACGCCCCCCAGGGCAGCACCCACCAGCGTCATGATGACGCCGTACACCTTGGTGATGGTGGCCACTTCTGTCTTGCTGAACTGCATGTCCACGTAGAAGCTGTTGGACATCACGCCCATCACCACGTCCGAGATGCGATAGCAGGCGATGAGCCCGAGGATCAGCATGGCCGAACCACCGTAACGGCGGAAGAAATCGGCAAACGGACACCAGATGGCCTCATAGATCCAGGCACCGACCCCGGCCAGCGAGGTTGGCCAGCCATGGGAGAGCAGCAGCACCTTGCGCGCCTCCTGCTGTTCGTCCTGACCGGCGAGATCGATATCCGGCTCATGGCAGATCAGTGTGGTGATGACACCAAGAGACATGAGTCCCGCCATCAGCAGATAGGTGAGTCGCCAGCCGTTGTAGTCATAGCCGGTGTTGCTGCCAAGCCAGGCTGCCAGCGCCAGTGCCCCCGCACCCGCCATGATCATCGCTAGTCGATAACCTGTCATATAGGAGGCGGCCATGGCCGCCTGCAGTCGCTCAGGCGCCGATTCGATGCGATAGGCGTCGATGACGATGTCCTGGGTGGCGGAGGCGAACGCCACCAGCAAGGCGAACAGGGCCAGCTGGGCCAGCTGGGTCTTGGGATCACAGAAGGCCATGCCCACCAGTGACGCGGCAATCAGTATCTGGGAGAGCAGCATCCAGCTGCGACGCCGCCCCAGCCAGCGGGAGAGCAGCGGCAGTGGCAGTCGATCGACCAGCGGTGACCACAGCCACTTGAAACCATAAGCCAGTGCTACCCAGCTCATGTAACCTATGTCGGTCAGGCTGACATCGGCCTCGCGCAGCCAGAACGACAGGGTGCCAAACACCAGCAGCAGTGGCAGACCGGAAGAGAAGCCCATGGCAAACAGAATGAGGACCCGAGACTCAAGATAGACGGCGAGCGAGTCTCGCCAGCTCGGTGTGCGGACAGTGTTCAAATACCTGACTCCTCTGGGAAAATTGCGCCATTTTGTCAGGTTCGGGGGGGATAGCCAAGGCAAGCCGAGCAGCGCGGACCAGGATTCAGGGGCGGGAACCCATGCAGTGGCGGGGGTAGGGGCCTTCCATGGTCAGATAATTGGCACACGCCATCAGCTGCATGCGCAGCCAGACATCGGCGATGATCTGCTGCTCATCCCACTGATGCAGGCTGTGCAGCAGGAACCAGAAGACACCCTCCTGATCGGTGGCTGCTTGGGTGTTATAGGGATCGTGGGGCAAATCTTGCCAGTGGGAGAGGAGCTGCCAGCTCAAGTCTTCCAACTGCTGATAGGGGATTTCTCGTGCCAGAAAGTGACGAACCGCCCGAGCCAGCGGGACGGCGTATTGGGTTAAGTACTGGTGGTAGATCACCGGAACCTCCTTCTCCTCGGGTGGGCCATGCCCCGGGAAACGGGGCAGGGCCAGAGTATAGAAAGGGGCACCGGTGGCCCGGGCAAAGACGCGGCGGAATGTGATCCGGCTCGCGTTATTTCTCCGCCAGCAACACCACCTTCTTCAGGATGATGGGGCTGGTGGGTACGTCGTTGGCGCGCAGAATGGAGCTGTAACCCGTCTGCACCTGGGCCAGCTTGTCCAGTACATCCATACCCTGCACGACCTGGCCGAATACGGTATAACCGGCGCTGGCATTGGCGTTGAGGTTATTGTTGTCGGTCAGGTTGAAGTAGAACTGGCGGGTGGCGCTGTCCACGGCCTGGGTACGGGCCATGGCGATGCTGCCGCGTTTGTTGGGCAGGCCGCCCTTGGATTCGTTGACCACGGGATCGAAGGTCGGCAGTTGCTGGAACTGCTGGTTGTAGCCGCCCCCCTGCACCACGAAATCCTGGATCACCCGGTGGAACAGGCTGCCGTCATAACTGCCGTCCGCTACGTAGCGCAGGAAGTTCTTCACCGTCTGCGGCGCCTGTTTGGATGCCAGCTCCACCACTATATTGCCGTGGTTGGTCTCCATCCTGACCTTGGGGCCGGCAAACGCCAGCGGGGCGATCAGCATGGCCAGTAACCAGAGTTTCTTCATTGTTTAGCTCTCCTTTCTCAGCTCGGCTGACCCTTGAGGTAACCACGCAGAGCGTCATCCGTCATGATCTGTTGCAGCAGGCTGCCCAATTGCTGGTTCAGGATGGATTCCAGTTCGGCCATGCTCGGCTCCCCCGGACCTTCCTTGCTGGAAGACATGTTGAACTGCTTGGTCAGCTTGCTGCCCTGGAAGTCGGCAATCACCTGCAGGCTGACGCGGGACTTGGTGACATAGGTGAAGGTTTTCTCTTCCACCGTGACGGCGGCGCTGGAGATGGCCAGGGTCAGGTTGGTGGTACCGCTGTTGCCCACTTCCAGTCCCTGACTGCGCAGCCCTTCGGCCAGTTTCTCGGCCAGCAGGTTGTTGAGCGGCTGTTCGCTGTTGACCAGCACGGCTGCCTTCTCTTTCTTCTTGATGGAGAAGACGTAGGCGGCTTCACGCTTGTCGACCCCTTCCAGGGTGATGCGGTTGCCAGAGTAGTACTGCTGGTTGGAGGGGATGACCTGCGGGTTCAGCAGCGCGGTTTCCGGCCAGTGAGTGGCACAACCACCCAGCATCAGGGCGGCCAGCAGCAAGATTGACTTTTTCATCATGGGTTTCCTTTAACCTTATCTTTAGCGTTTGATGGCTTTCAAAATAACGAATTTGCTGTTCGACGCAACGACTTGTGCGTTGGCAAACAGGCGTTTGAGTTTGTTGTGATAATCCAGATGACGGTTGCCTACTATCCAGAGTTCGCCCCCCTGGGGCAACACCCGGTGGGCATCGGTGAACATCTGCCAGGCAATATGATCGGTAATAGCCTGCAGCTGGTGGAAGGGGGGATTGCAGAGGATCCTGTCCGCAGAGCCGACCGCCACACCGTCGAGACAGTTATTGACCATGAAGCGGGCTCGTGGCATGCCGTCTGGCAGATTGTGCTCGACGTTGAGTTGCGCCGAGGCCACTGCCATATAGGACTCGTCGATGAAGGTCACCTCCACCTCGGCATCCTTCGCCAGCAGTGCCAACCCCAGCACACCGTTGCCGCAACCGAGATCGATCACCTTGCGCGCACTGTGGACAGGCAAATTGTCCAGCATGAAGCGGGCACCTATATCCAGGCTGGTGCGTGAAAACACGTTGGCATGGTTGTGGATGAGCATGCCGGTGCCCTCCAGCGGCCAGACCGTCGGATAGGGGTTGGCCAGTTCCGGGTGTATCGCTTGCGGCTCACAATGGATCAGGCGCGCCTTCTTCCAGGCCAGCGAGGTGCGGGTTGGCCCCAGGTATTTTTCAAACAATGCCAGGGTCGAGCTGTGAATGTCCTTGGCCTTGCCGGCGGCAATGACGCGAGTAGCCGGTGTGACCACCGCACGCAGGGCCAGCAGTTGCTGCTCCAGCAGCGCCTGATACTTGGATACCTTGATCACTACCAGTGCCGGGGCAGGGGGCAGTGGCGCGAGCGCATCCTGCAATCTGATGGCGTGAGGATCCAGTTCGTTCTCTGCGAGGTTGGCAAGGGTCGCCCGCTCGCTGATATAGGAGTCGCTGACACAGACAGGGGCGTGAGGATGCAGAAACGCCGCCAGTGTGCCGAAGCCGTCATTCATGATGATGACGGGGCCGGCTTGTTCGAGTGGCGTCTCAGCCAGGGTATTGATCAGATACTCGTCTGCCGCATCCCAGGCTTGCAACGGATCCTGGCTCTGGCGTGGGTAGCGATACAGGGTCAGACGACAATGAGCCGTGTCGAGAAGGGTTTGCATAAGCGAGAGTCCAACGTGATTCATAAAACAGGCGCCGACGGGGCGCAAAGTGGCGCTATTCTAGCGGGGGCGGAGAATTTCACCAGTCCGGCAGCTGTGTGGGCGGGGCAAATTTGCGGCCATTTTCCCACGCCGGGCAATTTCGTCATACCGCCAACTCTGGCTACAATGGCCGGACATCTATTTTGGGAGTGATGCTCGTGACCATGCAACAACAGATAGAGGCCAAGCTGGCCGCTGCCTTGTCCCCCACTCATCTTGAGGTCGTCAACGAAAGCTATATGCACAGGGTGGCACCGGGTTCCGAGAGCCACTTCAAGGTGGTGGTGGTGAGCCCGCATTTCGAAGGTCACCGGTTGCTGGCCCGTCATCGTCAGGTCAATGCCGTGCTGGCCGACGAGCTGGCTGGCGCCATTCATGCACTGGCGTTGCATACCTATACGGAGCAGGAGTGGTTGCAACGGGAACAGGCACCAAAGACGCCGAGCTGTGTCAGCAAAAATGGGCTGACCTAACATTATTGACCAATCAGTTACTTAATCCGCGACCAGTTAACAATTAACAAACGTTTTTTGGGCTGCATCTTGTGTCTGGAAGCAGGGCGCTATTCCCCTGCCCAGACATCAAAATTTCTAATCCATTTTTGAACATAAAAACTATTACCCATTTTGGGGTATTAATGGCTAACTCAACGCAGAGCCTGAGGTTTAGCGAAAAAAACGGCGCGATTAAATTTCGATGATTTTGTGATAGAGCGGGGATTTTCCCCATTTTGCATAGAAGCTGACTTGCCATAAGTGCTAAACTCAAGCGCTTTTGAATGACCCTGTATGTTGCTGATTTGTTTGTCGCTTCGACATTATCCTGCAACATGAACGGGCTCATTCAACAACTCGTCGTGATGTATTTCTCGGCGCTAACCAACCTGTCTTCCCTTAACGGTAGTGCAAGTGAGTATGATTACAATTAAAAGAGGACTGGACATCCCCGTGCTGGGTGCTCCGGAGCAAGTAATCTACGATGGCCCGGCCATCACCCGTGTTGCTACACTCGGCGAAGAGTTCGTGGGGATGCGTCCTACTATGCTTGTCAAAGTAGGTGATCGCGTCATTAAAGGTCAGGAGCTCTTCGAAGATAAGAAGAACCCTGGCGTTAAATTCACGGCCCCTGCCACCGGTGTGGTTTCAGAGATCAACCGGGGTGCCAAGCGCATTCTGCAATCCGTTGTCATCGATATCGATGGGTCCGACGAGCAGGTGACCTTTGAACACTTTGCGTCTGCCGAGCTGGCACAGCTCGCGCGCAGCAAGGTGCAGGAGATCCTAGTCGCATCAGGCCAATGGACTGCGTTGCGTACTCGCCCGTTCAGCAAGGTGCCGGCCGTGGAGTCTTCTCCCCGTGCCATTTTCGTCACCGCCATGGACACCAACCCGCTGGCTGCCAATGCCGAGCTCATCATCAAGGAACAGTCACAGGCTTTCCTCGATGGTCTGGCCGTATTGACGCGCCTGACCGATGGGGCCGTCTACGTCTGTAAAGGCGAGGCCAGCCTGCCGCACGCTTCTCTGGCGCAAGTCAAAGAAGAAGTGTTCGTCGGTCCGCATCCTGCCGGTCTGCCAGGTACCCATATCCATTTCCTGGATCCGGTCAGTGCCAAGAAGGTGCAGTGGTACATCAACTATCAGGATGTCATCGCGTACGGCAAGCTGTTCACTACTGGCCAGATCTTCACCGACAAGGTGATCGCCTTGGCTGGCCCGAACGTATTGAAGCCTCGCCTGCTGCGTACCCGCATGGGTGCCTGTATCAGCCAGTTGACCAACAACGAGCTGCGGGCGGATGAAAACCGCGTCATCTCCGGTTCCCTGCTCAGTGGCGCCAAGGCCGAAGGGGTCCATGACTACCTGGGTCGTTACCACAATCAGGTGAGCGTGCTGAGTGAAGGTCGTGAGAAAGAGTTTCTGGGATGGGTCAACCCCAGCGCCAGCAAGTTCTCCATCACCCGTACCACCCTCTCGCATTTGGTGAAGGGCAAGCTTATCAACTTCACTACCACCACCAACGGTAGTGATCGCTCCATGGTGCCTATCGGCAACTATGAGCGTGTGATGCCGCTCGACATCCTGCCGACCCTGCTGTTGCGGGATCTTGTCTCCGGTGACATCGACAACGCGCAAGCGCTCGGTTGTCTGGAGCTGGATGAGGAAGATTTGGCGCTCTGTACCTTCGTCTGCCCCGGCAAGACAGAGTACGGACCGATCTTGCGTGAGTGCCTGACCAAGATAGAACTGGAAGGTTAAGCGATGAGTTTCAAGCAACTTCTTGAAAATATGGAACATCACTTCGAGCCGGGTGGCAAGTACGCCAAGTACTATGCCCTGTTCGAGGCGGCGTATACCCTGTTTTATACCCCCGGGTCTGTGACCCGCAACGCTGCCCACGTCCGTGATGCGATCGATCTGAAGCGCATGATGATCATGGTGTGGCTGGCCGTGTTCCCGGCCATGTTCTGGGGCATGTTTAACGTCGGCAATCAGGCGATCGCCGCTATTGCCCATCTGGGTACCGTTGCCGGTGCTGATACCTGGCAATATGCGCTGGCGCAATTGCTGGGTGCCTCGCTGGATCCAGCGGTTGCCGGTATCGGCAGCAAGATGCTGATCGGTGCAACCCACTTCCTGCCAATTTACCTGACCGTGTTCCTGGTCGGTGGTTTCTGGGAAGTGCTGTTCGCCATGGTGCGCAAGCACGAGATCAACGAAGGCTTCTTCGTGACCTCCATCCTGTTTGCGCTGATCGTGCCGCCCGCGCTGCCCCTGTGGCAAGCCGCGCTGGGCATCACCTTCGGTGTGGTACTGGCCAAGGAAGTGTTCGGTGGTACCGGCAAGAACTTCCTGAACCCGGCCTTGGCGGGTCGTGCGTTCCTGTTCTTTGCCTACCCGGGCCAGATCTCCGGTGATGCTGTCTGGGTTGCCGTTGATGGCTACTCGGGCGCGACCGCGCTGAGCCAGTGGGCCCAGGGCGGCCAGATGGCGCTGATCAACGGTGCAACCGGCCAGACCATCAGCTGGATGGATGCTTTCCTTGGTAACCTGCCGGGTTCCATTGGTGAAGTCTCCACCCTGATGATCCTCATCGGTGCAGCCATGATCGTCTACATGCGGATCGCCTCTTGGCGCATCATCGCAGGCGTGATGATCGGCATGGTCGCCACTTCCCTGCTGTTCAACGTCATCGGTTCCGATACCAACCCCATGTTCAACATGCCGTGGCACTGGCATCTGGTGCTGGGCGGCTTCGCCTTTGGTATGGCCTTCATGGCGACCGATCCGGTCTCCGCTGCCTTTACCAACAAGGGCAAATGGTGGTATGGCGCGCTGATCGGCGTCATGGTTGTGCTGATCCGTGTCGTGAACCCGGCGTTCCCGGAAGGCATGATGTTGGCCATTCTGTTTGCCAATCTGTTTGCCCCCTTGTTTGACCATTTCGTGGCGCAGGCGAACATCAAGCGGAGGATCGCTCGTGGCGTTTAATAAAGACTCTACTGTCGGCACCCTCACCATAGTGACCGGTCTGTGTCTGGTGTGTTCCATCGTGGTCTCAGTGGCTGCTGTGGGTCTGCGTCCGGCTCAGATGGAAAACAAGGCGCTGGACAAGCAAAGCAATATTCTGTCCGTTGCCGGTGTCGATGTCAGCTCGGTGGCCAAGCGTGATCTGGCCCAACTGTACGGTGACAAGATTGAAGCGCGTCTGGTTGACCTGACTACCGGTGAATTTGTTGACGGCGATGCCGACAACTTCGACACCAAGCTGGCAGCAAAAGATCCGGCCAAGAACATTCGTCTGGCACCTGCCGACGACAAGGCTGGTTTGCGTCAAATCTCCAGACTGATCCCGGTGTTCTTCGCCAAGGATGCCGAAGGCAAGGTCGACAACATTATCCTGCCGATCTACGGCCAGGGTCTGTGGTCTACCATGTATGCCTTCGTTGCCGTGGCGGCTGATGGGGAAACCATCAAGGGCATTACCTACTATGACCACGGTGAAACCCCGGGTCTGGGCGGCGAGATCGAGAACCCGGCCTGGCAAGGCCTGTTCAAGGACAAGAAGCTGTTCGATCAGGACGGCATGCCAGCCTTGCGAGTCATCAAGGGCCATGCCCCTGAAGGTTCCGTGCATGAGATCGACGGCCTGTCTGGCGCGACTCTGACCGGTAACGGTGTACAGCACACGTTCGACTTCTGGATGGGACCCAAGGGCTTTGGTCCTTTCCTGGCCAAGATTCGTGCAGGAGAAATCAACAATGGCTGACAAGAGCGAAATGAAGAAGTTGCTGTTGACGCCTGTGCTCGGCAACAACCCCATCGCCTTGCAGGTGCTGGGTGTCTGTTCCGCGCTGGCCGTTACCAGCCAGATGAAGACGGCATTCGTGATGACGCTGGCCGTGACCGCGGTGACCGCCTTCTCCAACCTGTTCATCTCCCTGATCCGCAACCAGATCCCGAACAGCGTACGGATCATCGCCCAGATGGCGGTGATTGCCTCGCTGGTTATCGTGGTTGACCAGGTGCTCAAGGCATATGCCTATGAGATCTCCAAGCAACTGTCGGTGTTCGTGGGCCTCATCATCACCAACTGCATCGTGATGGGTCGTGCCGAAGCCTATGCCATGAAGAGCGCCCCGCTGCCCTCCTTCCTGGATGGTATCGGCAACGGTCTGGGCTACGGCGCCGTGCTGCTGACCGTGGCCACGGTGCGTGAAATCCTGGGCTCCGGCACCTGGTTCGGTATCGAGCTGCTGCCGCTGGTGAACAATGGTGGCTGGTATGTGCCTAACGGCCTGCTGCTGCTGCCGCCGAGTGCGTTCTTCATCATTGGTCTGATCATCTGGGGCGTTCGCACCAGGGATCCCAAGCAGGTGGAGGCGAAGGATTAAGGTATGGAACACTATCTGAGTCTGTTGATTCGTTCGATTTTCATCGAAAACCTGGCCCTCTCCTTCTTCCTGGGGATGTGTACCTTCCTGGCTGTGTCCAAGAAGGTCAAGACCGCCATGGGTCTGGGGATTGCCGTTATCGTGGTTCAGACCGTTGCCGTTCCGGCCAACAACCTGATCTACAACTACGTCCTCAAGGATGGCGTGCTGGTCTCCGGCCTGGATCTGAGCTTCCTGAGCTTCATCACCTTTATCGGTGTGATTGCAGCCCTGGTGCAGATCCTGGAAATGGCGCTGGACAAGTACTTCCCTGCGCTCTATAACGCGCTCGGTATCTTCTTGCCGCTCATTACCGTGAACTGCGCCATCTTCGGTGGCGTCTCCTTCATGGTGCAGCGTGACTACAACTTCGTGGAGTCTGTGGTCTATGGCGTGGGGTCAGGTGCTGGCTGGATGCTTGCCATCGTGGCGATGGCGGGGATCCGCGAGAAGATGAAGTACTCCGACGTGCCGCAAGGTCTGCGTGGACTGGGCATCACCTTCATCACCGCGGGACTCATGGCGCTGGGCTTTATGTCCTTCTCTGGTATTTCCCTGTAATCGGAAAAGGAATAATAGATGGAAATTATTCTGGGTGTGGTCATGTTCACCGTGATCCTGCTGGCTTTGGTGGCAGTCATTCTGTTCGCAAAGTCCAAGCTGGTGACCGCAGGTGACGTGACAATCAGCATCAACGGCGACCCGGCCAAGGCTGTCACCAGCCCGGCGGGTGGCAAGCTGCTCGGCGTGCTGGCCGGCAGCGGCATCTTCGTCTCCTCCGCCTGTGGCGGCGGTGGCTCCTGTGGTCAGTGCAAGGTGCGGGTGAAAGCTGGCGGCGGTGATATTCTGCCGACCGAGCTGGATCACATCAGCAAGGGTGAAGCCCGTCATGGAGAGCGTCTGGCCTGTCAGGTCACAGTGCGTTCCGACATGGATATCGAGCTGCCGGAAGAGATCTTCGGGGTGAAGAAGTGGGACTGTACTGTTATCTCCAACGATAACAAGGCCACCTTCATCAAGGAGCTCAAGCTGCAGATCCCGGATGGCGAGAGCGTGCCGTTCCGTGCCGGTGGTTATATCCAGATCGAAGCCCCTGCTCACCATGTGCAGTACAAGAACTTCGATATTCCCGAGGAGTATCGCGGGGATTGGGATCGCTTCAAGATCTTCGAACTGGAGTCCAAGGTCAACGAGCCGATCATTCGTGCTTATTCCATGGCCAACTATCCGGAAGAGTTCGGCATCATAATGCTGAACGTGCGGATCGCGACCCCGCCGCCCAGCAACTGGACTGCGCCTCCCGGCCAGATGTCCTCCTATATCTTCAGCCTCAAGGCTGGCGACAAGGTGACCATCTCGGGTCCGTTCGGTGAATTCTTCGCCAAAGACACCAATGCCGAAATGGTGTTCGTCGGTGGTGGTGCGGGTATGGCGCCGATGCGCTCCCATATCTTCGACCAGCTGCGTCGCCTGAAGACCCAACGCAAGATGAGCTTCTGGTACGGTGCCCGTTCCAAGCGCGAGATGTTCTATGTCGAAGACTTCGACATGCTGGCGGCCGAGAATGACAACTTCCAGTGGCACGTCGCCCTGTCTGATCCGCAACCGGAAGACAACTGGGATGGCTACACAGGCTTCATCCACAACGTCTTGTTCGAGAACTATCTCAAGAACCACGAGGCGCCGGAAGATTGCGAGTTCTACATGTGTGGACCTCCCGTCATGAATGCTGCCGTCATCAACATGCTGAAGAACCTCGGTGTTGAAGACGAAAACATCCTGCTGGATGACTTTGGTGGTTAATCAATGCACAGTGTTGTAAAGACCTGGCTAGCCTTAGGGCTAGCCTTTTTCTTGACTGGGTGCGGTCAGGAAACGGTCCAATCCAAGCCGGAGATCCACATCACCGGCAGCACCATGGGTACCTACTATTCCATCAAGGTCGCGGATGAGATCATCCAGGATCCGGCCAAGTTTCAGGCTGAAGTAGACATTCTGCTGGAGCGGGTCAACGACCAGATGTCGACCTATCGCCCCGATTCCGAGTTGTCCCGTTTCAACCAGCACAGAAGCTCGACCCCTGTAGTGGTCTCTCGCGATACCGCCCGGGTGGTGACTGAATCCCTGCATCTGGGCCGTGAGAGCCGGGGGGCGCTTGACGTTACCGTCGGTCCTCTGGTCAATCTGTGGGGCTTCGGGCCGGATGCGCGTCCGACCAGGATCCCGTCAGAGGAGCTGATCACCCAGACCCGTCAGAAGACTGGTCTGGGCAATTTGCATGTGATCACCTCCGCCGATGCAGATACGTTGCAAAAAGATATTCCGGACCTCTACGTGGATCTCTCCGCCATTGCCAAGGGCTTCGGGGTGGACAAGGTGGCCGAGTATCTGGAGTCCATGGGGTCTCGCAACTATCTGGTGGAGATCGGTGGCGAGCTGCGGATCAATGGCGTCAACGGCAAGGGGCACCCCTGGCGTGTGGCCATCGAGAAGCCGACCGCCAATGCCGGCTCGGTGCAGGAAGTGATAGTGCCGGGGGACAACGGGGTTGCCACTTCAGGTGAATACCGCAATTACTACGAAATGGATGGTCAGCGTTTCTCCCACACTATCGATCCCATGACGGGCAAACCCATCCAGCATCGGATGGTGTCGGTGACCGTCATTCACCCCTCCTGCATGACCGCAGACGGGTTGGCGACCGTGTTCATGGTGCTCGGGCCCGAGAAGAGCCTGGCGTATGCCAAGGAGCGCGGACTGGCGATCTTCGTGATCACCAAGACGGCCGATGGTTTTGACGAAGCCTATTCAGATGCGTTCAAACAGTACCTGGTTAGAAAGTAAGGGGCACCAGCATGCAGATTTTTCTGATCACCTTCGGGGTATTTCTGGTCGTTGTGGTGGCCATGGCCATAGGTTACATCTTCCAGAAGAAGACCATTTCCGGCTCCTGTGGCGGACTGGGCACTATAGGTATCGAAAAAGAGTGCGATTGCCCGGAACCCTGTGACAACCGCAAGAAGAAGATGGCCAAGGAAGAGGCCCGTCGCAAGATGCTGACCGATAACCGGATCATCTGAGCGAGCCAGGGCTTTCGAGTTGTACTCGGGCCAAGGCTGAATGGCAGGCGGGCTGACCTTGGGGTCAGCCCGCCTTTTCTTTGGCGGAAGGGTGATTCAGTAGTCGTATTGATGACAGGCTTTCTTTTTGAACTCGGCCTTCCAGCGCGCCAGTTCCTCCCGTGTTCCCAGCTCATCCCCTTGCTTGATGGCCTTCTCCAGTGTCTCGATGCGATCATGCAGCCAGCTGCATTCGGCGGTCGGGTGGTCCTTGGTACTGCCAAACAGCGGCAGTAGACAGAGTCCCAGTCCTACTCCCAACCAGAGTGCTCTCATTCCCTTCCTCCTTGTCAGTTGTTGTGGTGAGTGGTGCCTTAAGAGTCTATGCCTGCTCGTTGTTTCATGCCGATGGCAGAAACGGGTGTGCTGGGTTAGCATGGGTGAGTTAACTGTTTATCCGTACAGTGGTATGCGCAAAATCATTCACATCGACATGGACTGCTTTTATGCGGCGGTAGAGATGCGGGACAATCCGGCTCTGCGGGACGTACCCTTGGCGATAGGGGGCTCCTCCGATCGGCGGGGGGTCATCTCGACCTGTAACTATGTGGCGCGCCGTTTCGGGGTGCGCTCCGCCATGCCGAGTGGCCTGGCCAAGAAGCTCTGCCCGCCGCTCGTACTCATACCGGGACGAATGGCGGTCTACAAGGAGACCTCCCGTCAGCTGCGCGCCATCTTCCTGCGTTACACCGAGCTGGTGGAGCCGCTTTCGCTGGACGAAGCCTACCTCGATGTCACCGACAGTAATTGCTGTGGTGGCAGTGCCACCCTGATGGCGGCCGAGATCCGCCAGGCCATAGTGACCGAACTGGGGTTGACCGCTTCGGCCGGGGTGGCACCGAACAAATTTCTGGCCAAACTCGCGTCGGAGCAGCGCAAACCCGACGGCCTGTTCGTGATCCGGCCAGAGGAGGTGGATGAGTTCGTGCGCCAGCTGCCTTTGGCCAAGTTGCCGGGGATTGGGCGCAAGACCGCCGAGCGGCTGGAGTCCCAGGGACTCTATTCGTGCGAGGATGCAAGAGTGCTCAGCAGTGATGAGCTGATCGCCCGGTTTGGCAAGTTGGGTGAGATGCTGACGGGCCGGATCTGGGGCCGTGATGATCAGCCGGTGCAGGCACAGCGGATCCGTAAAACCATTGGCGTGGAGACAACGCTGGACAGCGATGTGCTGGATGAAGCCGCCTGCTGGCAGGTACTGAGTCAGCTTATTCCCGAGCTGGAGCGTCGTTTTGCCGCTGGCTATGCCAGGGAGCAGTTGATGGGGCAGGGGATCAAGCTCAAGTTCGCCGATTTTCAGCAGACCACTGTCTATCGCCGTGGCGGCTATCAGCCCGAGCTGTTTCACGATCTGCTCCATGAGGGGCTGCTGCGGGCGCAGGGCAAACCCATTCGATTGCTCGGGCTGGTGGTGGGCCTGCCTCGTGACGGGGAAGTTAACCAGCTGAGCCTGGATTTCGCTTGATTAGGTTAAGTTTTTGTATCCAAAACCGATACACTGATCACATCTGTATGAGCTAGGAATGGTGGCATGAGTTTTCTTTCTGTTCAGGGGCGGATCACCCTGATCGCCGGTTGTTGTTTATTGGCCAGTGCCGGAGCCCTGGTTGCCTCTTCTCTTTATAGCGCCGCCCGGATGCAGGATCAGGTGCTGACCTCCACCACTGAGGAGGCGCAACGCTCGGCCGAAAACTGGATGAAGGCGATGGGATCCGAGCAGGCGGCCAAGGTCACCAGCTATCTGGATGAGGCCTATTTCCGTACCACTCTGCTGGCTCAGAGCATATTGTTTCAGCGCAAGAATGCGGCCGACAATTTTGGCTCCTCCGAGGCGCTGCGTGGTGCCGTCAATCAGCAGCTGCACGATGCGGCGGCGGCTTCCGCCAACCTGCTTGGTGTCTATGCGGTGTTCGAGCCCGATCAGCTGGATGGGGAGGACAGCAACTACCACGGTTCCAGCGAGCTGGGTGCTAATGACAAGGGACGCTTCTCCACTTACTGGGCCCGGGTAGACGGCAAGATTGAAGCTGAGGTGCAAGACGAATCCGTGCTGGCGGACGAGAGCCCCACGGCAGCAGGTGGCGTGGAGAACGACTGGTATCGTTGCAGCATTCGCAGCAAGGCGCTCTGCCTGCTCGAGCCCTACCTCGATGATGTGGGGTCGCAGAAGGTGCTGATGACCTCGGTGACAGTCCCTCTGCTGGAGCAGGAGACCCTGCTTGGCATGGTCGGGGTCGATATCTCGCTGGCGACCCTGCAAAGTCTGGTCAAGGAGATGGATCAGGCGCTGTACGACGGACAGGGCAAGGTATTGCTGGTCAGTCACGAAGGGCGAGCCGCCGGGGTGGATGGGTTTGACGTCACCCTGGGCAGCCCGTTGGGGCAGCAATATCAGGCGCTGGCTGGCGATCTGAAAGGCTGGATCGGCCAGGGGCAGACAATGACACGCTGGAGCCCTGACGGGACTCTGCTGCAAACTTTCGTGCCGGTCAGCATGCGCGGCACCGAGCACAAATGGGGCATCTATATTGAGCTTCCCCGCACCGTTGTGCTGGCCTCGGCCCGCCAGTTGCAAGACGATCTCTCCAACCAGGCCAATGGTAGCGTGATCACCCAGTTGGTGATTGGCGGCGTGATTTCGGTAGTTGCCTTGCTCTGCATCTGGCTGATGGCTCGTCAGATAGTAGCCCCCATTCGCGCCGTGGTGGCTCGCCTCAAGGACATAGCCACGGGGGAAGGAGACCTGACCCAGCGGATTGACCTGCATCGCGATGACGAGATTGGCGAGTTGGCCAAGTGGTTCAACAGCTTCCTCAACAAGTTGCAATCTACCATCAGTCAGGTAATTGATACCGTTGCGGGCACCCGCGCCAGTGCTGAGCAGGCGGCTCAGGTTGCCGAGCGCACCAGTGCCGGCATGCAGGCCCAGTATCAGGAGGTGGATCTGGTGGCGACTGCATTCGAGGAGCTCAGTGCTACTGCCTTGCAGGTGGCGGGCAACGCCAACTCGGCGGTGGCGGCGGCCAACCAGGCAGATACCTCGGCGCAGGAGGGCAAGTATGTGGTGGCCGATACCCAGGAGGCCATGCGCAAGTTGATGGCGGTGATCAGCGATGCCAAACCTGTGGTGGAGCGACTCGCCGCCAACAGCGACAACATCAACGACATACTGGTGGTGATCCAGGGGATCGCCGAGCAGACCAACCTGCTGGCGCTGAACGCCGCCATCGAGGCGGCGCGGGCCGGTGAACAGGGCCGTGGCTTCGCCGTGGTGGCTGACGAGGTGCGCAATCTGGCGGGGCGTACCCAGAATGCCATCGTCGAGATCCAGACCCTTATAGGGCAGCTTCAGTCCGGTACCGAGGCCGTGGTCAAGGCGATCATGACGGGTCACAGCCAGGCGGATGTGACGCTGACAAAAGTGGATCTGTCGGTCAGTGTGCTGGAGCAGATCATCCATGCGGTGGCGACCATTCATCAGATGAACGAGCAGATTGCCAGGGCGGCGCAGGAGCAGAGCGGGGTGGCGGACGAGATCAATCGCAACGTCAGCAACATTCGCGATGTGAGCCATACCATACGGGCCGAGGCGGCGACCTCCGCCGAAAATGGGCGCGAGTTGTCGGCGCTGGCGGACAAACAGCAGCAGCTGGTGGGGCAGTTCAAGGTATAGGATAAGAAAAAAGGCGCCATCCAACCGGAGGCGCCAAACACATTCAGATGACAGACTGGGTTAAATCGGTCCGATTTAAGCCCCTCTTCCCGCAGAGGAAGAAACACAACACCACAATCGCAGACCACTGACTCACAAAAATCACATGTAAACCAACATGGAAGAGAAAAAGTGAGCCATATGACAACGGATTGCGAAGCGAATTATGTTTATTCACTGGTCGACCCGCAACCGACAAATTATAATGCGGCCCATTAGAAAAACTCATCGTCGGCTGGTCTCATGTCTCGTCGTTTACCCCCGCTCAATGCCCTGAAAGCATTCGAAGCCGCGGCTCGTCACTTAAGCTTCACCCGGGCAGCGGAAGAGCTGTTTGTGACCCAGGCTGCCATCAGTCACCAGATCAAGGCGTTGGAAGAGTATCTCGGCATCAAGCTGTTTCGCCGCAAGAACCGCTCCTTGCTGTTGACCGAAGAGGGGCAGGGTTACTTCCTCGATATCAAAGACATCTTCACCTCCATCTCGGAGGCGACCGACAAGCTGTTGGCCCGCAGTGCCAAGGGGGCGCTCACCGTCAGCTTGCAGCCAAGTTTTGCCATCCAGTGGCTGGTGCCCAGACTAGTGAAGTTCAGCGAACGTCATCCGGACATAGACGTACGGATCAAGGCGGTGGACATGGACGAGGGGTCGCTGACCGACGATGTGGACGTGGCCATCTACTACGGCCGTGGCAACTGGCCTGGACTGCGTGCCGACAAGCTGCACACCGAATACCTGATCCCTGTCTGCTCGCCGCTGTTGCTGACCGGCCCCAAGCCACTGCGCACCCCGGATGACCTGATCCGCCACACCTTGTTGCACGATACCTCCCGCCGTGACTGGAAAGCCTGGTTTCGCCAGCTCGACATCGATGCGCCCAACGTCAATCAGGGGCCCATCTTCAGTCACTCCACCATGGTGATCCAGGCGGCGATCCACGGTCAGGGGGTGGCACTTGGTCACAGTGTGCTGGCCCAGCCAGAAATCGAAGCGGGGCGCCTTATCTGCCCGTTCGAGCAGGTGCTGGTGAGCAAGAATGCGTTCTACCTGGTATGCCAGGAGCAGCAGTCCGATCAGGGCAAGATAGTGGCCTTCCGCGACTGGATGCTGGAGCTGGTGGAGCAGGAAGAGGCTCGTCGCAGGGCACGGCTCGCCGATGCCTGATGTGATGAGAGAGGGGGCGAGTGATGCCCCCGTTCGCATTCTGCTGGCCCATGGCGCCGGGGCCGGCATGGAACACGCCTTTCTTTGCGAGCTGTCACGCCTGCTGGCGGGGCCCGATATCGAGGTAGTGCGTTTCAACTTTCCCTACATGACCAAGCGGGCCCAGGATGGCAAGCGCAGGCCGCCGGACAGGCAGCCGGTATTGCTCGACCATTGGCGCCAGATGGCGCAGCTGTTCGCTCACCCAAGGCTGTTCCTGGCGGGCAAGTCCATGGGGGGACGCATGGCGGCAGAGCTGTATGGCGAAGGTGGGGACGAGATGAATGCTGCAGGATTGCTCATTCTCGGGTATCCTTTCCACCCCCCGGCCAAGCCCGACCGCTGGCGGGGCGAGGTGCTCAAGCAGATCAAGACGCCGACCCTGCTGTTGCAAGGGGAGCGCGACACCTTCGGCACGCGCGCCGAACTGGCAGATTTTCCCTTCTCACCCCACGTATCGGTCCACTGGCTGACCGATGGTGACCATGGCTTCAAACCGCGAAAAGCCAGCGGCGTGAGCGAGCAGGAGAACCTGCAGCAGGCGGCTGATCATATCAGGTGCTTCATCGCGGCGACGCTGGCACAGGGCTGACGGTCGCGACGGAGAGAACGAGGAGGGTAAGAATGCAGATCCATCGACATTGGCTGGTACTGGCGGGTTTTTTTGGCCTGACGGCGACCATGCTGGGGGCTTATGGCGCCCACGGTCTGGCGGCGAGCGGTATTACGGCTTCGCAGCTGGCGGCGTTCAACACCGCCGTGCATTATCAGTTTTTTCACGCATTGGCCCTGCTGGTGCTGGGTTGGTGCGGTGTGCGCAGCAAGGTAATCACCTTCGCTGGCACCGCATTTTTGCTGGGGATCCTTGGATTCTGCGGCAGTATTTACGCCATGGTGCTGCTTGGCAGCAAGGGGCTGGGGCTCATTACCCCGGCTGGTGGCCTCTGTTTTATGTTGGGATGGGCGGCTCTGATATGGGCTGGCTGTCGTCTTGGAGGAAAAAATGAATAATCTGCTGCTTTATTGCCGCCCCGGTTTTGAGAAAGAGGCGGCGGCAGAGATCACCGAGCGTGCCAGTAACATGCAGTGCTACGGTTTCGCCCGGGTCAAGGACGACAGCGGTTATGTGATATTCGAGTTGTATGACGAGGAGCAGGCCGATCTGCTGGCGCGCAAGTTGCCATTCAGAGAGCTTATCTTCATCCGTCAGATGCTGGTGGTGACCCACGAGCTGAAGGATCTGGATGTGGCTGATCGGATCTCGCCCATCATAGAAGCGACTCGCGAATACACCATCTGTGGCGATCTGCGAGTTGAAACCGCCGATACCAACGAAGCGAAAGAGCTGTCGGCCTTCTGCCGCAAGTTCACTGTGCCGCTTCGTCAGGCCCTGCGCAGCAAGGAGCTGCTGACCAAGAAAGAGACGCCGCACCGTCCGGTGTTCCACGCCTTTTTCATGGCCAACGATCACCTGTTGCTGGGGTATTCCTACTCGTTCAACAACTCCGAATTCCACATGGGCATTCCCCGTCTGCGCTGCCCGCCGGATGCACCGAGCCGATCCAGCCTCAAGCTGGAAGAGGCCTTCTATGTGTTCGTACCGCGGGAAGAGTGGGACCTGCGCCTCACCTCCGGCATGAAAGCGGTCGATCTGGGCGCCTGCCCGGGTGGCTGGACCCATCAGCTGGTGCGTCGCGGCATGATGGTGACAGCGGTGGATAACGGCACCATGGCCCAGTCCTTGATGGATACCGGTCAGGTGAAGCACCTGCGTGATGATGGTTTTGTGTGGCGCCCCAGCAAGAAGAATATCTACTGGCTGGTGTGCGACATGGTGGAGAAGCCGGCGCGGGTTGTTCACATGATCGCTGACTGGTTCCGCGAGAACGACTGTCAGGAGGCCATGTTCAACCTCAAGCTGCCGATGAAGAAGCGTTACGCCGAAGCGGTACACAACATAGAGGTGTTGCGCGGCCTGCTCAAGGAGGTAGACAACGCCTTCGTCATTCAGGCCAAGCAGCTCTATCACGATCGCGAAGAGATCACGGTACACGTCTACAACAAGTACTGGGTCTCCAAGCTGGAAGCCAAGGAGTGACATCCGGCCCCTTGCCGTGAGCAGAAAAAAGACCGATGGCAGCGATGCCGTCGGTCTTTTGCTATCTGTGCCATGCAGCCAGTGTCAGAAGCGGTAGTCGAGACGCAGGGATGATTCGTCATCCGTGACTTTGAGCTCTATCTGCAGGGGAATGCTCTTGTCGACCGGATTGAACTGCAACTTGACCCCATCCCCTCTGAGTTTGATGGCCGTATTCATGCCAGCAGCCTTGAACTTGATCCTGGGTTTGTGGTGCTCAAAGGAGAGGCTCACGCTCTTCTCTGCCGTCAAATTCAGCTTCTGGTATGCGGTAACCTGCTGGTTGCCGTCGCTGTCCGTCATGATGTCTACCCCGAAGGAGAGCGGTTTGGGCGCCTTGAGCAGATCATTGGTATCCAGACTGGAACGCCATACCTGACTGACGGGCTGCGACTGGGCTGCCGGAAGCTGCTTCCAGGCATTTTCGACCGGTCTGTCTACTGCCATGACGCTGCTGCTGATCAGCAACAGGGGAAAAATAGCGCGCATAATGGATCTCCTTATCCCTTATGCATTGAACATAGTAGCCAATTGACTAGGCGGGTAGCGTGCCGCGAGATAAAACAAGGGGAGCCTGAGCTCCCCTTTTAAATCAATGAATTAAGATGAATTACAAACGGTCTATGATGGATTGGATGAACTCGCTGGTAGAGGCGGTCCCCCCGAGATCACGGGTCACGCGATCACCGGATTCGATGGTGGCGCGCACTGCCTCACGGATGCGCTCAGCCTTGTCCTGCATGCCCAGGTATTCCAGCATCTGGATGGAGGCGAGGATCACCGAGGTCGGGTTGGCGATGTTCTTGCCTGCGATATCCGGCGCAGAGCCATGCACCGCTTCGAAGATGGCGGCGCCATCGCCGATGTTGGCACCAGGTGCCATGCCCAGACCGCCCACCAGACCGGCGCACAAATCCGAGAGGATGTCGCCAAACAGGTTGGTGGTGACCATGACATCGAACCGCTCCGGGTACATCACCAGGTTCATGCAGGCGGCATCGACAATCATCTCTTCGCTCTGGATATCCGGGTAGCGAGCGGCGACATCGCGGGCCACTTCCAGAAACAGGCCAGAGGTGGACTTGAGAATGTTGGCCTTGTGGATGATGGTCACTTTCTTGCGTCCTTCCTGGCGGGCCAGTTCGAAGGCAAACTTGACGATGCGTTCTGCCCCGTCGCGGGTAACGATACTCATCGCCTCGGCGCTATTGTTGTCATCACTGCGCTTCTGGCCGGCGCCCGAGTACATCCCTTCGGTGTTCTCGCGCACTGTGATGATATCGATGTTCTCGTAACGACTCTTGGTGCCTTTGAAGGAGATGACGGGGCGGACGTTGGCGTAGAGGTTGAATTTTTTGCGCAGGGAGACGTTGATGGAGGTGAAGCCGCCGCCGACCGGGGTGGTGAGCGGGCCTTTCAGGCTGACCTTGTTCTTCTCGATCAGATCCAGGGTTGCCTGGGGCAGCAGCTCGCCGTGCTTCTCCAGCGCGACCAGACCGGCATCCGCATACTCGTATTCGAAGTCACAACCGGCGTGGGTCAGGATCTGGATGGCGGATTCGATGATGCTGGGGCCAATGCCGTCGCCCGGGATGACGGTAATCTTTCTTTTTGACATGAGAGGTATCCACTTCTAGGGAACAGAGGGGGAGGATTCGGCCGTTTTATACCATTTATACAACTAACCATCCATGTTTCTTTACATTCTATCTGTTTTTGTCAACAGCAAGGGTGAGTCCCGTCATGATTGGCAGGATTGCTGGTCAATGGGGGAAGCCGCTGTCATGCCTCTCTCTCGGGTGCTGGGGGATAGCGTATTTCCCGCAAGTTGAAACCCAGGGGAATATCACGCTGCAGCCGGACCAGACGCTGGGCCAGCAGAGCATCGTCCTGATACTGGCGCAGCTTGAGCAAGGGCTTGCTGGCCTCCTCCTGTTGGCAGGCTGCGAGCAGCGCCGACAGGCTGCCATATTGCTGCAGCAATTGGGTCGCCGTCTTGGGGCCTATGCCGGGCACCCCCTTGATATTGGATCCGCTGATGCCGGTCAGGGCCCAGAAATCCACCAGCTGGGCCGGTGCCACGCCATATTGTTGCTCGACGAAGGCGGCATCCAGCCAGCGTTTGTTGAAATAGTCTCTGATCTGGATCTGCGGGCAGATGAGCTGACAGAACCCTTTGTCGGTAGAGATGATGGTGGCCCTTGCCCCGTTCTGGGCGATGCCGCTGGCCAGGGTGGCGATGAGATCGTCCGCCTCATCGGTCTGGGAGAGCAAAGCGTCTACGCCACACTCCCAGAAGGCATCCTGCAGCGTGTTCAGACCTTCACGCAGCTCCACCGGCATGGGGGTTCGCCCCTCCTTGTAGGCCGGGTAGACCTCTTTGCGCCAGCTGTGTATCTCGCCGTCGAATACCGCTATGACGTGGGTCGGCTCGCTGCCCGTCAGCAGCTTGCGGCAGGTATTGATGAGATTGGCACGGGTGGCGATGAGCGCCTGGGCCGGGGTCAGCGCCTGCTGAGCTTGCACCGCGTGCAGACGGCGGATGAGGTTGAGGGCATCGATGATAAGCAGGTGTGGCATGGGGGACTCTTGGCAGTCAGGACGCGCCATTGTAACAACTGGCAGCCTTGATGACAGTGTTCAGGTGGTGCCAGAGCGTCAGAGGCTCATACAGATGGCAAAAGGAAGGGGCGCTGGTGCGCCCCTCGTGTCATGTTGTCGCTGGTCACCGGCGACTAACAGCCCTTAACGAACTATCTCGTAACAGGGTACGTATTGGGTGCCAGGCAGTTTCATGCGCTGTTGTTTGACGAAGCTCTCCAGCAGCTTGTCCATCAGGTGCATCAGTTCCTTATCGCCGTGCAGCTTGAAGGGGCCCTTCTTCTCGATGGCGCGTATGCCCCCTTCCTTCACGTTACCGGCGACGATGCCGGAAAAGGCACGGCGCAGGTTGGCTGCCAGCAATTGGGGCGGCTGGTTGCGATGCAGATCCAGGCTGGCCATGCTGGCGTGATCCGGCTCGAACGGCAGCTGGAACTCGGGCTCGATCTTGAGGGACCAGTTGAAGGAGTAGGCATCGCCGACCGATTTGCGATATTCGCGAATTTTCGGCATCGCTTCCTTCATCGCCCGGGCCACTTCCGGCGCATCGCCGACGATGATCCGGTAGAGGCTGGTAGCGGGTTCGCCCAGGGTAGCCTTGACGAAGTCATCGATGGCGCGGAAGTAATCGGCGCTCTCTTTCGGACCGGTCAGGATAATCGGCATGGGTTGGCGCTCGTTGGCCGGATGCATCATGATGCCGAGCAGATAGAGCAGCTCTTCGGCCGTGCCGACCCCGCCCGGGAATATGATGATGCCGTGGCCCAGACGCACGAAAGCCTCCAGCCGTTTCTCGATATCCGGCAGTATCACCAGCTCGTTGACGATGGGGTTAGGCGGCTCGGCGGCAATGATCGAAGGTTCGGTCAGACCTATGTAGCGGCCATTGCGTACCCGCTGCTTGGCGTGGCCGACGGCGCCCCCCTTCATGGGCCCTTCCATGGCACCCGGACCGCAACCGGTACAGATGTTGAGCTCGCGCAATCCCAGCTCGCTGCCGACCTCGCGGGTGTACTGGTATTCAATGGGGTTGATGGAGTGGCCGCCCCAGCAGACCACCAGATTGGGATCCGCCCCCGGCAGGATCGCCTTGGCGTTGCGCAGTATGGCGAACACCACGTTGGTGATATGGGTGGAGCTGGTCAGGTTGACCAGTCGGTTCGACTCCAGCTGGGTCGACACATAGAGGATGTCGCGCAGCACGGAGAAGAGGTGCTCCTGAATGCCACGGATGATCTCGCCATCCACAAAGGCATGCTCGGGGGCATTGAACAGTTCGAGTTTGACCCCGCGCTCGCGCCGGATCACATGGATATCAAAGGATTTGAAACGCTCCAGTATCTCTTTGGAGCTGTCGGTATGGCTACCTGAGTTGAGCACCGCCAGCGAGCAGTTGCGAAACAGTTGATAGATATCGCTGGAAGCAGTCTGTTTGAGGCGATCCACCTCGAGTTGTGACAGCAAGTCCATGCTGCCCACAGGATTGATGTGCGTAATCATAAGTTCCCCTTTCACTCGCTTGTTATCGTTGTGCTTTTCCCTGGGGAGAAAACGGGATGCCATGTGGCATCCCTTGAATTTGATAGTAGATGTAAGCGGTAGGGCAGGGGAATAGGGGAGAAGTGCGTTTGCTGCTTTTTTAGCCGCAGCTCAGCCCGCATTCAGGCCAGGTTGACCTGATCCCGACCCGAGTGCTTGGAGCTGTAGAGCGCCTTGTCGGCTCGCTCGAACGCATCCGTGGTGTGATCCCCTTCCCGAAACAGGGTGGCACCGATGGAGATGGTGATCTCGACCCTGGCATCCCGAAAACGGAACGGAATGCTCTTGATGGTCTGGCGCAGTGTCTCCAGCGGCTTCTGGTATTTGTCCGGGTTGATGTTCGGCAGCAGCACCACGAACTCCTCACCGCCAAAGCGGGCGATGAAGTCGGTATCGCGCAGGGCGCCCTGCAGTGCCTTGGCCACCACTTTCAACGCCTTGTCACCGGCCATGTGGCCATAGTTGTCATTGATGTTCTTGAAGTGATCAATGTCTATGATGGCCAGACAGAGCGGGGTGTTGTAGCGCAGCCAGCGCTTGTATTCGAGTTCGAGCCGCTCGTCCAGCGCCGCCCGGTTATGCACCTGGGTCAGACTGTCGAGGAACAATTTGTGTTTCTGGATGGTGAGCCGCTTCTTGTACTCTGCGGTCTCCTCCTTCATCAGCCGCAGCTTGGCCTCCATGGTGGAGAGGCGGGTGAGCAGGTGGCGCTCACGGGTAGCCATGGCTTCCCTGTCCTGCAGCAGCATGTTGATGGCACCCATATGGCCCGAGATGGCATCCTTGAGCTCGCCGAAGGTGTCGTGGCTGGCCAGGGTATGGTCGAGGGCTCGCAGTTCCTTGTCGATGGCCTGACGGGTATCGTGAGTGGCGCTTTGCAGGGCGCGCCCTTCGTCGAGGGATTCGGTGAAGCTGAAATGCACCGCAGAGAGGCTCTCGTTGAGGGTGCTCAGGAAAGCCTGGGAGGATTTTCGCTCCTCGCGGGTGCCCTCAATGATGAGCTCTATTACCTGCAGGCAGATCTCCGCCAGCAGCGGCGGCGTGATGCCATTGAGCAACTGGCGGCGGATATCCGCCAGACTCTCGCCAACGGCGCCGGCAAAATCCAGCTCTGTGATGAGCCGCTGCAACTCGTCGGCGATATGGGCGTGAGCCTTGGCGTCAAACGGGATAGCAGGCTCAGGGGACGAGAGCTCTGTGATGGCCATGGCCTGCACGCTGGCGGCGGGCGCCGGGGCTAGCAGGGGCTGGGTCGGCAGCAGCTGGATCTTGATGGCCTGCTGGTAAAACTCCAGCAAGCGGATCACTTTCTTTTGATGGTCGCCGATGCCATAGCCATCCGGGCTTGCCAGAAACTCCTTGAGGGACTTGCGGGTATCCTCCGGGAAGCCCTTGATGGATTTGAGTTGTTTGGTGCCAAGGTCGATGGCGGACTTGGTCAGGCTGATGGACTCTTCCAGCGCATTGCCATGTTGCTGCAACAGCTTTTCGATGACGGCGAGGTCGGCATCCAGCGAGGAGAGCGGCGGATTGCCGTCGAGTTTTTGCTTGAGCTTGGCGAGCTTGTTGTCCAGCTCCCTGTCATGGCCACGACAGGCTTGCATCAATTTACCGATGAACTGGATGCTGCGGGCTCGCTCTGCATCGGAAAAAGTGACTATGCCGTCTAGCTCCAGCTGCTTTTGCTGAAGGGATTCCCTGAGTCTGGCCAATTGTCCTGCTACGGCAGCGATATCATTCATTATTCAGGTCGCCCTGTTGTCATTATCGTTTTTGTGTTGGATAGCAACGGCGGTCGAACCCAGTTCCAGACCCAGTTGATTATCTATAGGGTTATTGGTTATCCGGTGCTTTCGTCCGTGAAAGTCGAAGCCAATTAACCCATTGCTTTTCATGAGAAGAATTTACTTTTACCAGTCCCTTGTCAATTGCCATCAAGCAGCATTGCCACACATCCCCATTAAAAAATGCGGCCTGTTGGCAATCGATGGCGGCAAGCTCCAGCCAGACGCTTTGCTGGTATTTTTCGCTGAGCTGAATGGCTCCGGCCAGTGCCAGATAGCAGAGGTCGAACAGGCCGTGGTGATCGAGGGCGGTCGCCGCCTTGGGCAGGAAGGGGTGGCTGACGATGCCGAGGCTGATGTGGCGATCCAGCGAGTGCTGGCAGGGGAAAGCGGCAAAGGCCGCGAGCAGATCCTGAGCCAGCTTGTGCAGATCCTCCACGTGGCGCTGGGGCACCACGTAGAGCAGATGGCCTTCGCGCAAATCATAGATGCGGCCATCCTGCGGTGTCAGCCCCTTGATATAAGCGCCGAAAGCCTGCTCTACCTCTCGGCTCACCTGATAGCCGTGCTGCTCCAGGCTGTTCACCAGGAAGGGCACCCGAAACAGCAGGTAATGCAACTTGTCGTCGAATTCGCTGGTGGGCCGTTCGCTCAGATACCAGCGTTCTGATTTTTGCTGGCGTCTTGCCATCTCCCGCGGCCAGCGGCTCATCAGCCGCTGCCAGTTGGCAAGGCCGGTGCGTGGCTCGATCAAGATGGCCTCACCCAGTTGTTTGCCCTGCAGGCGTGCGACCCTGAGCTTGAGCCAGAGGGTGAAGAACAGATAGATGAACAGGGTCAGCAGCAGGCCCGTGATCACGCTCGACCAGAGGTAGCGATCCTGCTGATGCTGGCTGGTATCCAGTTGTTGCTCCAGCTCCTTGATCTGCTGTTCCCGCTCTACCTGGACATAGTTGTCGCGGATCGCCTCCTGCTCCAGATCGACCTGCTGCTGGCGTACCTGCTCGCTGCGCTGGTGGAAATTCTTGTAGCTGTCCAGCGCCTGCTTGAGGTAGCCCTTCTGTTCGTAGGCCACCGAGAGCAGACGGAAGATCTCGAACTGGCGCTGAGCGTCGCCAATCTGGTTGGCCAGCGCCAGCGCATTTTCCAGCTGAAGGATGGCGATGCCTGCCTCCTTCTGCTTGAGGTGCAGCTCACCCAGCAACAGCAGGGTGTCGATCAGCGGCTCCTTGTCGTCCCCCAGTTCGTGGGATTGACGGGCCGCCGTGAGGTAGTTGCGGGCCAGGGTCAGATTGCCGGTCTGCAGATAGGTTTTGCCTATCTCGTACTTGAGATTGGCGATGCGGGTGCGGTTATTGCCCTCGTCCAGCAGATCCAGCGCATTGAAGAAGTAGACCAGCGCCATGTTCATCTCGCCCTGATCCCGGTTGAGGCGGGCCAGCACGATCAGTGCATCGCTGAGCAGGGAGGGGTTGCCGAGGGCGTGGAAGTAGTTGGCGGCCTCATTGGCATATTGCAGTGCCTTCTGTGGTTCCTGCTCCGCCTGATAGAGGTTCACTATCTGGTTCGACAGCAGGCCGAGGAAGAGGGGATCCTGCAGTCCTCTCGCCTGTTGCTGGGCATCTATATAGTCACCAAGAGAGAGCTGGGGCTGCTGGAGGGCATGGTAGAGATCGCCACTCACAGCACTGACCCAGGCGCTGGCCAGCGGGTTCTTGGCCTGATCTGCCCAGCGCCGTGCCTCTGCCAGCTGGCGTTTGGCCTCGTCAAACTGGTGCGCCTCTATGCTGGCGTTGGTGCGCAGCAAGCGGCTGTATACCTGCAACTGACTCTCTTTGAGGCTGGGGGTGCTGAGCAGGGTCTCGAGCTGGCCGAGCAGAGTGGCACTGGCGCCATGGGAGTGCTCCTGCAGATTCTGGCTGCGGATCTTCAGATAGAGGCCGTGGGCCTGCAACTCCAGCTGCTGCTCCTTGGTGGCCATGGCAATGCCTTGATCAAGCGCCTTCTGGGCCGCCTGGAACTGGCCCAGTTGCAGCAGGCATTCCCCCTTGAGCAGGTGGGCGCCCGTGGCCTGGGCTGCCGTGCCATAGCTCAGCAATGGCTCGCGATAGCCATACTCCTGGCGATTGCTGATGATTTGCTTGGGATTATTGGCTGTGCGTGTCAGGAAGGCAGAGGTGATTTGGACACATCTGGCAGGATCGGTCAGTACCAGGGTTTGGGCCTGCTGCAGATCGATAGACAATTGCTCCTTGGCCAGATCCAGATCAGGAGCCGACAGGGAGGACATCATCATTGCCAGAAAAAACAGTTGATTCATTGGATTAAGGACAGCACAGGGGTGTGGGCATGTTATCCAAGCCCCCCCCTGCACGTCCAGAGTTTACTGACAGATACGATATCCAGGGGCCTTCTCTGTCAGCCAGGACCCCAACTTTACTGCCGGATCAGCCGCAGGTTGGCGGGGGGAAGCTCCCAGTCGCTGCGAAACGGGTTGATATCCAGCCCGCCACGGCGGGTGTATCGGGCATACACTGTCAGCTGGCTCGGGCGGCAGAGGAGCTTGAGATCGGTAAAGATGCGCTCGATGCACTGTTCATGAAATTCGTTGTGCTGGCGAAACGAGATGAGGTAGCGCAGCAGTTTTTCCCGATCCAGCCGTGGGCCGCGATAGTGGATCACCACTGAGCCCCAGTCGGGCTGGCTGGTGACCAGGCAGTTGGATTTGAGCAGGTGACTGTGCAGTGTCTCTTCCACCTCTTCGTTGCCCGCGGCCCCTTGCAGCAGATTGGCATCGAATTCATAGCAATCAACCTCTATATCCTGCTCATCGATGCACTCACCCGGCAGGGCGGCAATCTGGTGTGGAGCCTGTGCCAGGGGGAACAGAGTCACGCTTACTTCGCTGCCGGCGCAGGCACTCAGATCCTTGACCAGCATGGCTTGTACCGCTTCCAGCGAGTCGCAACGGGTCTGGTTGAAGGAGTTGAGATAGAGCTTGAACGACTTGGATTCGATGAGGTTGGCGCTCACTGCGGGCACGGACACCTCACCCACAGCCACCATGGGTTTACCCCTGGCGTTGAGCCAGGAGAGCTCGTACAGAGTCCAGATGTCGCAACCCTGGAAAGGCAACTCGCCGGTCAAGCCGAGGTCGTCGCGATTGAGGCTGCGCGGCACAGGTTGCAGCAGGGCAGGGCTGTACTGACTGATGTAGGCAGATTGCTGACCCAGGCTCAGCCCTTGCAAGGCGCTGGCACCGGCGTATTTCTCTTGTTTGCTCATTGTGTTTATGGATCCGGACGTTGAATGGGCCATTGCGCCGGCAGCGTCAGGGGCGCTTGCCCCTACCTGGATATTGCAGGGGATCGCCACCGGATGGTGACGTCTCATGCTTCACCTTGTCTGCTCGTGGGTTTGATGGTGCAATAGCGGACTTTGGCAGCAATTGTGGGGAATTTCGATGTCGGATCAAGTCTTGTCTGCCCTGGAACACTTTTTTTTGCGCTGGCAGCGTGATGGTGAGGCAAGGCGGGGATTGCCCCTGTGTGAATGGGAAGCTGACTGGCGCTCGCCTTGCGAGCTGGATGAGCCCAGAGAGGGGCGGGTCGCCTGGCGCCCTCACCAGCGCCAGCAAGCGGCCGATTTTTCGGCCATGGCCAATGCGCTGGAGCTGGTGCTGCATCCCGCGGCCCAGGCGCTGTTTGGTCACTGGTTCAGTCGCCCCATCCCCTGTTCCTACAAGGGGCTGCGCCTTGAGCTCGTCTTGCCGTGGAACGAGGCGGATCTGGACCTGCTCAGGGAAAACCTCATCGGTCATCTGCTGATGCTGCGCAAGTTAAAGCGCACGCCATCGCTGTTCATTGCCACCACCCGCAACGAGATGACCCTGGTGTCGCTGGACAACGAGAGCGGTCAGGTATGGCTGGAGTGGCTCGATTCCGGTCGCCGTCTCACCTTGGCCCCCTCGCTGCCAGCTTTCCTCGCGCGGCTGGAAACCCTGCCCCATTGATCCTGTCCCTGTGAGACGAGAAGGGCCTTGCCATCCGGCAAGGCCCTTCTGCTATCTGGACACAAGGTAGAGTCATCTCAAGGGAGGAGGCTCAATCCTTGAAGTCCCAGGAGAGGTTGGAGATCAGCCGACAGGGATCGCACTTGAAGTCGAAGATATCGTGCAGCGGCGCTGTCAGTGCCCACTCACCGCCGCAGCCCGGACAGGGGCGGTTTCTCTCTTCGGCTACGCTCAGCCCGCCGACCCGGTAGAGGTAGTAGTAAGTGGGAATGCCGCTCAGGGCCTCCAGCCGCTTGACCAGATCGCTGCCGCGCCGATGGAGGCGGCTGCCCACTTCGCCTATCTCGTGCAGTGCCGCGTGTTCGGCGATGGAGCCGTTCATCTGCAGCTGATCGCACGCCTCCCAATCCTCCTGCCACTTGATAATTTGCTTGTGATCACCGTTGGCGACGGCAGGCAGCCGGTAGAGCGGTATGGGAGCGAAGTGGTCACCGCAGCGCAGCGGCGAGCAGGTGTGCAGGAAACTGGTATAGAGCAGCATCCAGCTCGGCCGCTCGCCGGTGTGACCGCAAGGGTCTGTGCTGTCGGAGAGCAAATCCATCCCTTGCAACTGGAGCTTGGGTGCGAGCAGACCCGCCTGATTGAGCTGCTGTTCAGCCAGCTTGACCTGTTCGCTCTGGTTGTCCGGATGCAGGCTGTCCTGTTCGGGGCAGACCACCCGGCTGATGAAATGCCCTTCATGCATGCTGGTGGGAAACTCCCGTCCCAGGATCTGGCCCTGATAGCGCAGCATGTCCAGGTAGTTGACGATGGCCCGTTCGGCCTCACCGAGGGAGGTATCGCGATAGCACTCAAAGCAGAGTTCGAGAATATACATGGGGGCTCAGTCTGGTTGGCGTTGGAGCAGCAGGGTGGTCAGGCGGTCGACTTTCTGCTCGAGCCGGTTGAGCTGCTCGCTCAACTGCTGCAGGTTGATGGCATCGGCCTGCGTGCCGGTATCGGCAGCGGCTGGGGTGCTCGCCGGGGCCGGTTCTGTGGGTTGGGGCTGCTGCTTCCACTGGCTCAACACCTTGAGCAGTTCGGCCATGGGAACGGGCTGACTGAGGCGGGCCTTGACCATGGCAGTGGAGGGGGTGATCCCCTTGGCGGCCAGTTCGTTGGCGATGCGGATGATCTCTTGGGCGGACATGGGGGCTCCTGCGCAGTAGGGCTGTGATACGGGCTTGACGGGGCACAGAGCTTAACCAAACCGCTCTCCTCTGGAAAGCGGGTGGTAAAAGAAGGGATCAGTCGGTCTGGCGCAGCAGCACATCCAGCTGGTCTATGGTTTCCGACCAGTCCGAGTCATTCCAGAGGGCATCGCGCAGGAAGCCAGCCTGGGATGGGGTCCAGAAGCTGGCTTCGGGCAGCAGGGTCTGATTGTCCAGTTTGTGTTCGTGGATGAAGCGGTGCAGGCTCAGCTCGTCATTGGGCAGGCCCAGCTGGGCGAACAGGGCAGGCAGGTCGTGGGTCAACAATTCCATCTTGATCTCTCCCGGGGGACATCCCTGAACATTATAGGTTGTGATCCGCCGCGTCTTGTTTACTGGGATGGCATACGTCCGGGGGATAGGGCCGCTCTGGCCTCGTATCCGGCTACCGGGGGCCTTATTGGGCGGGGATGCGATGGGGCGGCAGGTCGACGCCGACTATATGCAGTCCCTGCATGCGCAACTGTCCCTGATAATGACTCTCGCCATCGCTGGAAAATTCAAACTCGTAATAGGTCAATAGTCGCAGCGGCCTGTGTGCCAGCGCGCGGTGGCTGCGTGCCAGAGACAGCAGTTGCAGATCGTGATGCTGGCAGTAGCGGCGCATGTATTGCCAGGCGAGCTCCGCTTGGCGGCGCTGATGCCAGAAGGCGCCCCCGACGAGGATAAGCAGCAAGATACCGAGCATTTCACCCATCAAGGGCTCCTTGTGTGATCTGGAGTTGTCTTTGCCAGGCGGCAGCCCACCTGGCCGTTATTCCATTAACCGTTACGCCGAGGCAAACAGACGTCCGATAGCCTGACCGAGTGCATTGCTGCGCTCAGGATCACGCAATCTTGCCAGCATATCATTGCGCAGGGTCGGCAGGGTCACCAGTTCGGCAAACACCTGATTGAAGAACTGGGTCGGCTGCAGCGCCAACTGTTCCAGGAACAGGCTGAGCAGGCTTGGCTCTTTGAGATCGGGCCAGAGGCGCCCTGCGATGGCGAGCAACAAGGCCGGGCTTGGCTGGGTTTGCAGCAGGGTCAGCAGCTTGTTGGTGCGCATCGCATTGCCGTTGCAGGAAGCCAGCGCCCGACACAGGTAGGCCAGGGTTTCGGTATTGGGCTCGGCAGTTTCCTGTTCCTTGCCGATCCGCTCGAACAGGGCACCTTGCACGGCCGGCGGCAGCGGGACATTTTCCAGGCTCTGACACAGGGCGTAGAGCGGGGCCTGGGGCAGCTTCGGCAGGGCCTTGCACACCAGCGCCAGATTGCGCTCGTCCTGCAGCCGCTCCGCCATGTCGGCAAAACCTTGCAGTCCCAACGCCTGCCAGCCCTCGTCACCCGGCGCAGCCAGATAGTGGCACAGGCCCTCATAGTAGGCGGAAGGAGCCTGTTCCAGCTGGCGAGC
Source organism: Aeromonas sp. D3 (assembly GCF_027705025.1). Lineage (NCBI taxonomy): Bacteria > Pseudomonadati > Pseudomonadota > Gammaproteobacteria > Aeromonadales > Aeromonadaceae > Aeromonas > Aeromonas sp. D3. The sequence continues at coordinate 93,350 of NZ_JAPDBE010000008.1, forward strand.
CAGCTTGGCGTGCAGGCTGGCCATCTTGGCTTCGGCAGGACGGAAAGTATAGGGATTGTCGGCCAGTCGCTGGGCCTTCTCTTCATCCAGATCGCCGGTCAGCTTGTAGCCGAGGGTCTCGACCACTTGATCCATAAAGAGCTTGGGGCCGCTGCTGATGAGCAGGCCACGTTCATCGAGTGCAAACTTGAGGAACCAGAGATAGTGTCGGGATTCTGCCGGCTGGAAGAAATGAACGCCGAGCCAGGCGTGCTGCTGCAGTGGCCAGGGATAGGGCTCTTGTTGCTGCTCTATGCGTTCGAAGACGTCGCTTGCCAGCGGCCGCACCTGGCGACCCATGTCAAACAGTTGAAACTGGGTATCGGCCTGGGTCAGAAACTCGGTCAGCGTATTGATGGTAGACATGATGTGATCCGGCTAAGAGTAATGCGGGCCGATTATAAAGCGGTTGTATCAGATAGCCAGTGGGGGCACCAAGGCCACCTTGTGACGAGCTGAAAAAGACGCATCAGGGCGCTGCGGGTCAATCTGTATAAAGCGGTTGTATCAGATAGCCAGCAGGGGCTGGGTTCTGCGTTCCGCTTGCCAATGGAACATGGCAGAGGGGGAGGGGGACGGTGTATAGTAGCGCCCTTTTTTGAGGAACCCGGCCAGCCGTTATCTGCCATGCAGATGAGCGTCAGGCCGGTATCGCAGTAATGAGGAAGAGAACGAGATGAATCAATATCTGCTGGTAGCCGGCCTGCTGGGTGAACTCACTGCCGAGTTGCAGCGCCTGGGGCGCTGGCAAGACGAGCATCCTGGCAAAGAGGCTCTGGCGAGCGAGCTGCCGTTTTGTGTCGATACCCTGAGCTTCGATCAGTGGCTGCAATTCGTGCTGATCCCGCGCATGGAGCAGCTTGTCATGCTGCAAGCCCCCTTGCCTACCAGCGTCTCCCTCTATCCCATGGCGAGCGAGGTCTACAAGAACGAGCTGGCCGAGATGGCGAGCCTGCTGCGTCTCATCGGTCGCTTCGATCTGCTGCTGACCGGTAAAGTGGTGGAAAAATGAGTCTGACCTTGCGCTTTCAGAGAGAGACGCAGCCGAGTGACGACGTGGTGATGCAATGAAACTGACTCTGCTCTATCAGGATGATTGGTTGGTAGCGGTCAACAAACCCTCCGGTCTGCTGGTGCACCGCAGCTGGCTCGACAAGGCCGAGACCCGGTTCGCCATGCAGATGACCCGAGATCTGATCGGAGGCCGCCATGTCTACCCCGTGCATCGCCTCGATCGCCCCACCTCGGGCGTGCTGCTGTTTGCTCTGGATCCTGCCGTCGCCCGTATCCTGACAGAGGCCTTTGCAGCCCGGCAGGTACACAAGGAGTATCTGGCGCTGGTGCGGGGCTGGGCCCCGGAGCAGGGAGTGATCGACTACCCCCTCAAGGAGCAGCTGGACAAGATCGCCGATGCCATGAGCAATCCTGATCGCCCGGCCCAGGAGGCGGTAACGGCATTTCGTTGCCTGCATCAGGTCGAACTGCCCCATGCAGTTTCCAAGAAGCACCCCACCAGTCGCTATAGTCTGGTCAAGTTGTTCCCGAAAACCGGTCGCAAGCATCAGTTGCGCCGCCATATGGAACATCTTTTCCACCCGATAGTGGGCGATACCACTCATGGTGATGGTCGCCACAATCGCTTCTTTCGTGAACACTTCGGCTGCGAACGCCTGCTGCTGGTAGCCCGAACCCTCAGCTTCGAGCACCCGATCCTCAAGGTCCCGATGCGGATCCAGGCGCCGCTGGGTCCTGATCTATTGCAGCTGTTCGCCGAGCTGGGCTGGCCTGGCAGTGAAAGTGACTACTGATCATCCTCTCTATTCCCTCATCCTGACAGGGTGTTGCCTTTGACGGCGCTGTGGCATGCTGTGAAGCCATACTCGTCAAAGGAATCCGTTATGGCTCAGATAGATCTTGTAGTGGGAACCGTCTATGGCTCAGCCATGCTGGTGGCCGAGACGCTGGCTGAACATCTGCAGCAAGCCGGACATGCATGTCAGATTTTCGATGAGGCCGTGCTGGAAGACCTGGACGCCTCCCGCTTCCTGCTGGTGATCACCGCCACCACGGGGCAGGGCGATATTCCGCCCAATCTGCAACCCTTAGCCGCCGCCCTGGCCGATCGGGCTCCCTATATGAAAGGGTGGCGTTATGCGCTCATCGCCATGGGTGACAGCAGCTATGAGCACTTTTGCGGTGCCGGCCGTCAGCTTGACGGCCTGTTGCAGGAGCTGGGGGCCAGGGCTCTGTTGCCCCGTCTGGAGATAGATGCCACCGTCGACGATGAACCGGAAAAAGTGGCGCTGGCCTGGCTAACCGGCTGGGAAAATACACTCTAGTTTTCCCCTCCTTGTGTTCTTTATTTGTCCCCCGTTGGTTTGCCCATGGGGGATGTTTATTTCCGGGCCAGACCAGTCTCAACTGACCATATTTCCCACTTTTTATCCGGTTATTTTTCTGGCATCCCTTCGTTTGGCCGAGCATTTATTTCTGTCATGACCGACATGCAAGAAAATTAAAAGTTCCGCATTGAAAGCGATTTCAGTCATGTTTTTGTCATTGATTTGGGTATTTTCAACTTAATCAGCGAAGCGAATTAATGTTTGATAGCGATTTCAAGCCATGTTTTTTGCTTGTTCGTGTTTTTAATTGGTGAGTTATTGCTAATTTATTGCTTCTCATGTCCTATAAAACCCTCTTGGGTGTGGGGTGGGCGATTTGTCGCCATTTTGTGAATCAGCTCATGTTTGTCCCGAAATTGGCTACCTATAATCGGCCTCGGTTATCACCTAAACGTTTTTATGGTGATAAGAACTTGGATATTCAGGATCACACTCCTCTCAGCGGGAATAAGGAAAATGAAAATGAAAATGAAAGCAAAGTGGCTCCCGATCGCTGCAGCAGTAACCGCAGCTCTGGCTTCCCAAGCAGCCTTCGCCGTTGATTTCCACGGCTACTTCCGTTCAGGTGTCGGTGTCTCCAAAGATGGTGACATGCAGACTGTTATTAAAAAGGAAAAGGTTGGTCGTCTGGGTCACGAAGATGACACTTACGGCGAAGTTCAGCTGGGTCAGGAAGTATTCAACAAGGATGGCAAGACTTTCTACGTTGATTCCATGGTTGCTATGACCTCTAATGGCTCTAACGATTGGGAATCTACAGAGTCTCGTTTTCAGTGTACTGCTGCTGATGGTGTTCTGACAAAATGTGACAATAAAGAAGATGCCACATTTGCTTTGCGTCAGTTCAACGTGCAAGCCAAAGGCTTGCTGAGCTTCGCGCCGGAAGCCACTCTCTGGGCCGGTAAGCGTTACTATCAACGTCACGACATCCATATCTCTGACTTCTACTACTGGAACATCTCCGGTGCCGGTGCCGGTATCGAAGGCATCCAAGCCGGTCCTGGCAAGGTTTCCTTCGCTTGGGTTCGTAATGATCGTAGCGGAACAGATGATGGTTGGAACTACAATGATGATCTGAATGTTAATACCCTTGATCTGCGCTATGCAGGCATTCCATTGTGGCAAGATGCTTCACTGGAAGTCGGTGTCGACTACGCGATTGCCAATCCGACTGATGCTCAGAAGGATTCAGCTAATGCACAGTATAAGAATGCCAAAGATGGCGTCATGTTAACTGCTGAATTGACAGCTAGTGTATTGGGCGGCTTTAACAAATCAGTTGTTCAATACGGCACGGAAGGTTACTCGAAAGCTTTTGCTTTCTGGGGTGATGGCTCTTGGTACGGTGCCGAAGCCAAAGACGGTGCTGACGGATTCCGTCTCATCAACTGGGGTGTTATCCCAATGGGTAACAAGGTCGAGATGGGTCATCAGCTGGTCTACGGTGTAGGCAACGAGATGTGGGATGGCAACGACAAGTGGGAAACCATGTCTGCCGTTGTTCGCCCCATGTACAAGTGGGATGACTTCAACAAGACCATCTTCGAAGGCGGCTACTTCAAGGACAAGAACAAATCCACTGATGGATCTTCTCTTGAGGACTCTGGTTACAAGCTGACTCTGGCTCAAGCCTGGTCCGCCGGTTCCAGCTTCTGGGCTCGTCCTGAAATTCGTGTGTTTGCCTCCTACGTTGGGCTTGACGATAACGATATGGCTGGTAAGCCTTTCGATAGTAAAACTTCTAAAGACACTTGGAACTTTGGTGTTCAAGCGGAAGCTTGGTGGTAAGCACTTCTTTCAGTTAAGTTAGTCACTGCCCCCGTATGGGGGCAGTTTTGTTTCGCCGGGTAACGGCAACCGGGTTATGGAGATAAGAAGAATGAAACTGGTAAAGATGTCTATCGCAGCCGTGGTTACTGCGCTGTTGGCCGGTTGTTCCGGTAGCATGGTGGTCCCCATGCAGGATCACGCATCCATTCTGAGCAATGCCGAACAGGCCAAGCAGGCGCTTTCACAGGCGACCAGCTGCTGCAATGCTTTCAACGACTTCAACTATGTGACCTTGCCGGAAGGCGATACCCTGCTGGCCCTCGACGGCAAGCAACCCAGTTTTCAGTTTGACGAGGGGATGAGCTACTTTGCGGCTTATCGCCTGCCAGCCAACACAGGCAACCTGGCCATCAAGGTCGCATCTCAGGTAAGCAAGACGGTACTGGTGCCGCAAGTGATCATGCTGGATGCCCAGTTCAAGGTGACACGGGTGCTGGGTGAGTCAGTGTTCAGCTACCAGCCAGCCCACCTGCTGAATAACGATCGGATTGAAGGCAATATCTTTGTCGATCGCAGCATGCCGGGCAATCCGGCTGCCGAAACCTATATGATTGTCTATGCCCCGGCCAGCGAGCTGGCGGGCAGTACCACCATATTGCACCCGGCGAAAGCCTTCGCCCGTGCCAACCAAACGGTTGAGCCAGCAGTGCCGGATCCCGTGATCCCGCATTCACCATGGGGGCTGGTACAGATCGAGGTGGTCGATATGGCCAAGGGGCAGGGCCTTGAGGCTGTGTTCAAACCCGAGTACGCAGACAAGGTCGCGATGAGCCAGGCCGCGCCAGCAACTGCCGCAGTGGCTGCCAGTGCGGTGACGGCAACTGCGGTTGCTGCCAAACCCGTGCCCGCCATGTTGACCGAGACCGAAGCCTTCTATCAGTCCCAGATTGAGAAAGCGGTGAAAGCCGGTGATATCGACAAGGCCATGCAACTGGTCAGTGAGGCCGAGCGTGCCGGTTCAACCAAGGCTAAATCCATTTTTATTGATGCGGTCAAACGTTCGCAAAAAGGCTGAATATTTTCCAGCCTTTAAATTGTAATATTTATTTGAGGCCTCCCTTGTTGGAGGCCTTTTTAATCGGTAGACTAAAATAGAAAAAACAGCAAATGGTTACATTAAGTTACATTGCGTTTCTTTCGGCATTAATATGATTGGTTAAAATACAATGCGAAACAGCACTTTTCATATTTGTGGCGTAGCATGAGAATGCCGAAATATATCTGTAATCTCCCCGAATTTCCCCTCAGAATTATCTTGTGATCTCCCCTCCAAATTTTTTATTCCTTTGCGCCTGATGGAAGAAATTTCAGATCTGCTGGGTTATATTCAACAGGTCAAAATAAACAACCCCCAATCGAATTCATGCCGATGAAGATGATGCTCGTGATCGTCTATCAATTGGACTGAACCGTTTACGGGAAGACAATTCATTCAGGAGCGCACACATGTTTAAAAATGCTTTCTCTAATCTGCAAAAGGTCGGTAAGGCGCTGATGCTGCCAGTATCGGTCTTGCCAGTTGCAGGTATTCTGCTGGGGGTGGGCGCCGCTCACTTCAGCTGGTTGCCAGAAATTGTCTCCCAATTGATGGAGCAAGCTGGTGGTTCCGTATTTGGTCAGATGGCCCTGCTGTTCGCAGTGGGTGTTGCCCTCGGCTTTACCAATAACGACGGCGTATCTGGTCTGTCAGCCATCGTTGGCTACGGCATCATGACCGCTACTCTGAAGGTGATGGCACCTGTGATGGGTGTTGAAACCATCGAGACCGGCGTACTGGGCGGTATCCTCGCCGGTGGTGTGGCTGCCTGGGCGTTCAACCGTTTCTACAAGATCCAGCTGCCTGAGTACCTGGGCTTCTTCGCTGGCAAACGTGCTGTGCCGATCATCACAGGTTTCGTTTCCATCGGTCTGGGTGTGATCCTGTCCGTGATTTGGCCGCCAGTTGGCTCTGCCATCGGTGCCTTCTCTGACTGGGCTGCCAACCAGAACCCGGTACTGGCCTTCGGTATCTACGGTGTGGTTGAGCGCTCCCTGATCCCGTTTGGTCTGCACCACATCTGGAACGTGCCTTTCTTCTATCAGGCGGGTACCTGTGTCAACGGTGCCGGTGAAACTGTCCACGGTATCATGACCTGCTTCCTGACCGCTGATGACGCTTCCCGCGCTGCCGGTAACGGCTTCGGTCAGCTGGCTGGTGGTTACCTGTTCAAGATGTTCGGTCTGCCTGCTGCTGCGTTTGCCATTGCCCACGCTGCCAAGCCGGAAAACCGCGCCAAGATTGTTGGTATCATGGCCTCCGCTGCCCTGACCTCTTTCCTGACCGGTATCACCGAACCGATTGAATTCTCCTTCCTGTTCATCGCACCTGTACTGTACGCCATCCACGCCGTACTGGCTGGTCTGGCTTATGTGCTGACCAACATGCTGGGCGTTGTACATGGCCATACCTTCTCCAACGGCTTCATCGACTTCGTGGTTCAATCACCCCGTGCCGACAACATGCTGCTGCTGGTAGGCCTGGGTCTGGTTTACGCTGGTATCTACTACGTGGTCTTCAGCTTCGTTATCCGTGCCATGAACCTGAAAACCCCGGGTCGTGAAGACGAGACTGCTGAAGAGACTGTCAGCCAAAGCAAGGACGGCATGTCTGAAGCTCTGGTGACTGCCTTCGGTGGTAAAGAGAACATTGCCTCTCTGGATGCCTGCATCACCCGCCTGCGTGTTGGCGTGAAGGATGTGGCCAAGGTTGACCAGGCTGGTCTGAAGAAACTGGGTGCTGCCGGTGTGGTAGTCTCTGGCTCCGGTGTTCAAGCCATCTTCGGTACCAAGTCCGACAACCTGAAAACCGACATGGATATCTGGATGAAGAGCAACTAATCCTGTTGCCTGGATTTCAGAGTTCCGAAAAGGGAGGCGCAAGCCTCCCTTTTTGCTGGCCGCTCTTTGATCTGGTAAAGAGCTTGGATAAGGAATATTCAGGCATCTTGGCTTGCTGTATCGAAAAGTGCTTCAAGGGAGCAGTGCGCAGGCGTGAGGTGCCAACACCTGATATCAGCGTCATGAGCCAGTGGTGTGACACGTATTCAAGCCAAAAAAAAGGCGCCAGATGGGCGCCCTTGTTGTTGCTGGTGCTGGCTTACAGTTTTTCCAGATCCCGCTCTATTTCGCTGATCTTGTTCTGCACCACTTTTTCCAAGTGGCGCAGGTCACGCAGTATCTTCTGTTTGATATCCGGGTCTGCCTGGATATGTACGCCCTGAGTCAGGTTGTCCAGCTCATCCACCACGTACTTGAGATTGGCGTTGATCTCGGTGACATCCTTGTACTCATGAGTACCCGAGTCGACCAGCATGGTCTTGCGCTGGCGAGGGTATTTGAATTTGACACTCTTGGCGAAGAACTCGCCCTTCTGCTTCTTGAAGTAGATCTTGAGGATGTCGTGATTGGCTTCCTGGCGCAGGGTATAGCTGTCCACTGAGGTGGGTTCCTGGATCCCCAGGCTCTTCAGATTCTCGTACATCGGGCTTCCTCGGTTTGAAACGATCCTGACCAATCTATCTTAACCGAGTCGATGTGGCTTGCCTGTGACAGGGGCGCCAAAATCAAAAGGGCGCCATCAGGCGCCCTTGTTCTCAATGGTGAGAGGTATTACTCGTCAATGGAACGCAGCAGGGCATTGATGCCGACCTTTGCACGGGTTTTGGCATCCACCTTCTTGACGATGACGGCGGCGTAGAGACTGTACTTGCCACACTTGGAGGGCAGGGAGCCAGAAACGACCACTGAACCCGCCGGCACGCGGCCGTAGTGAATTTCGCCGGTTTCGCGATCATAGATGCGGGTGGACTGGCCGATGAAGACGCCCATGGAGATGACGGAACCTTCCTCGACGATAACCCCTTCAACCACTTCGGAGCGGGCACCGATGAAGCAGTTGTCTTCGATGATGGTCGGGTTGGCCTGCAACGGCTCCAGCACGCCGCCAATGCCGACGCCGCCTGAGAGGTGCACGTTCTTGCCGATTTGGGCGCAGGAGCCCACAGTGGCCCAGGTATCGACCATGGTGCCTTCATCGACGAAGGCGCCTATGTTGACGTAGGAAGGCATCAGCACAGTATTGGGGGCGATGAAGGAGCCTTTGCGAGCCGTCGCAGGCGGCACCACACGCACCCCTGCTTCCTTGAACTGCTCGGCGGTGTAGTCGGAGAACTTGAGAGGAACCTTGTCGTAGTACTGGGCATCGTCGCCCTTGATGATGCCGTTGTCATTGATGCGGAAGTAGAGCAGCACCGCCTTCTTCAACCACTGGTGTACCACCCACTCGCCGGCAAGCTTCTCGGCGACACGGGCCTTGCCGGCGTCCAGCAGGTCTATGGTCTGCAGGATGGCGGACTTGGTGGCGGCATCGACGGAGCCGGGAGTGATGGAATCACGGCGCTCGAAGGCCGCTTCGATGATCTGTTGCAACTCGGTCATGACAGGTTTCCTTTAAAAAATTCGGTTTGTTGTATCACACTTTTCCAATTGTTTTTAAGGGCTCAAGCCGATTTCTTCAGGAGAATGGCGATTTATTATACTCAGGTGGCCCAACCACTTGTTCTATTTGAAGAATCAGGATGAGGAAAGGCGCCTTGTGAGGCCTGTCAACGGCTCGCCGTCAGGGGCTTCATCCGCCGATTCCTGCGGGTTGAGCTGGCTCACCAGTCGATCCTCCAGCGCCAGCTGTTCGGCCTGGTTCAGCGGCTCCCCCGCCAGTGTGGTGAGGCTGAAAAAGTCCTCCACTCGCTCGCCTATGGTGGTGATCTTGGCCGCGTGCAGGGAGAGGCCACACTGCTGGAACACGGCGCCGATACGAGCCAGCAGGCCAGGGGTATCCAGTGCCGTCAGCTCCAGCAGGGTGTGACGGGTTTCGCCCTTGTGGGGCAGAAACACCACCCGGGTCGGTACGCTGAACTGACGGTGGCGCCGCGACAGCGGCTTGTTGCGCAGCACCAGCTTGCCCGGTTCCTGCAGGGCTTTCTCCAGCGCCTTTCTGATGGTGGCTGTGCGGTTGGGGCTGATGGGCTCACCGCTGGGTTCCAGCACCACGAAGGTATCCAGCACATAGTCGCTGCGGGAATTCATGATCTGGGCATCATGGATGTTTAGGTTTTTCTGATCCAGTGCCGAGGCCACGGTGGCAAACAGATTCGGTGTGTCGCGGCAGTAGATAAATACCTCGCTGCCACCACGGGTCGGGTGCTTGCCGATGATCACCAGCGGCGCCGGATTGTCGCCGTGCTCGATGATCTTGCGGCAATGCCAGGCGATCTGCTCAGGGGTGTGGCGCAGGAAGTAGTCGGCCTTGAAGTCGCTCCACAGCTGGTTGATGGCCTCTTCCGGCACGTCCCGCTGGGCCAGAATTTGCTTGGCCTGGCGCTGGTTCTCACGAATGCGCAGTCGCATGTCGGGCGGGTTTTCCAGCCCCTGACGCAGGGCTTTCTGGGTGGCGAAATAGAGTTCGCGCAGCAGGGTGCCTTTCCAGTCGTTCCAGAGGGTGTCGTTGGTGGCGCAGATATCGGCCACCGTCAGGCAATAGATAAGGTCGAGGTGCTGCTCGTCGCGCACCTTCTGGGCGAAGTCGGTGACCACGTCCGGGTCGTAGATGTCGCGGCGCTGGGCGGTGACCGACATCAGCAGATGGTGGCGCACCAGCCAGGCCACCAGTCGGCTCTCGTAGCGATCCAGGCCATGCAGCTGGCAGAACTCCAGCGCGTCCACGGCGCCTAGCTCTGAGTGGTCCCCGCGCCGGCCCTTGGCGATGTCGTGGAACAGGGCCGCTATGCTGAGCAGTTCCGGCTTGCGCAACCGGGTAAACACCTCGTGGCAGAGCGGGTGGGTCTGACGGCTGGCCGGATTGGGAAACTGATGGATGTTCTTGAGCAGCCTGTGGGTGTGCTCATCGACCGTATAGGCGTGGAACATGTCGAACTGCATCTGGCCGACGATGAGGTTCCACTGGGGCAGGTAGGCCGCCAGTATGCCGTACTTGTGCATCAGGGTGAGGGGCTGGCCGATGCCGTTGGGGTGGCGCAGCAGCGCCATGAACAGGCGGCGGCAATCGGGCAAATCCTGCAGCCAGCAATTAAGTTTGCGCCTCGCCTCGCGCAGCTGGCGCAAGGTGGCGGAGTGAATGCCGGCAATCTCGGGATGCTGGGCTATCTGGTAGAAGAGCCGCAGTATGGCAGCAGGCTCACGGCCAAACAGCTCTGAGTCCACCGCATCGATGAGGCGGCCACGCAGCTGGAACTCGTCGCAGAGACGACGCACGTCCATGGCGGTGTTGCCGAGGATCGCCTCGTCAAACAGCTGCAGCAGCATCTCGTTGAGCTCGGAGACTCGCCGCACCGTCTGGTAGAAGCGCTTCATCATCTGCTCGACCGGGCTGTTGCCTTCCCCCTCGAACCCCAGCATCTGGGCCACGGTACGCTGGCGGTCGAACAGCAGCCGGTTGTCACCCTTGTTGATGGCCATGTGCAGGGCGAAGCGCACCTTCCACAGGAAGTTCTGACAATCGAGCAGTTCACGGTACTCCGCCCGGTTGAGAAAGCCGTGGCTGGTCATCTCGAACAGGGTGGTGGCGCCGAAGTGGCGGCGGGCGACCCAGGCCAGGGTCTGAATGTCTCTCAGTCCGCCAGGGTTGCTCTTGAGGTCGGGCTCCAGCTTGTAGGCAGTGCCAAGAAATTGCTGGTGGCGCAGGGCCTGCTCTTCGCGCTTGGCCTGAAAGAACTGCTCGCTCGGCCAGAAGCGCTCGGGACGCGTGGCCAGGGTGAGCTGCTCGAAACCGGCTTTGCGGCCTGTGATGAAACGAGCCTCTATGAGGTTGGTGGCGACCGTGATGTCGGCGCGGCCCTGCTCGATGCACTCGGCCACGTTGCGTACCGCCTGACCCACCTCCAGCTTGAGATCCCACAGCAGGGTAATGAATTCACCGATGCGCAGCCCCAGTACCTCGTCCAGCTCCTCCCCTTCATAAAGGATGAGCAGGTCGATGTCGGAGTGGGGATGCAACTCGCCGCGGCCATAGCCGCCGACGGCTATCAGGCTGAGATCTGTCTTGTCGAAGCCAAACTTCTGCCACAGTCGGGTCAGCAGCGCATCCATGTATTCGGAACGGGTCGCAACCAGCTCTATGATGTTGTCGCCGGCATCGAAACGGGCGTGCAACCAGCCGAGAAAGCGGCCCAGATACTCTTTGCAGTTCTCGCGGGTGAGCTGATCGTCGGGTAACAGATGGGGGGAAAGCAGGCTGGCATCCATGGCATCTCACGCTCTTGTCGCACGCATACACAGCGGCTGATAAAAACAAACCCCGGTGCCTTCTCGCTTCGGCGCCGGGGTTTTTGATGTTAACCGTGTTTGATATAGCGGTCGATAGTGTCATCGGGGCGCAGGGTAAGCACCTCGCAGCCATCGTCGGTTACCAGCAGTGTGTGTTCCCACTGGGCGGAATCGCCGCCATCCTTGGTGGTCACTGTCCAGCCATCTTTCGGGTTGATGCGGCAGTGATATTTCTTGCTGTTGACCATGGGCTCTATGGTGAAGCACATGCCCGGTTTGAGCTCCTGCTTGCCGCCATTGCGGTAGTGCAGGATTTGCGGCTCCTCGTGGAATTCGCTGCCGATGCCGTGACCACAGTAGTCACGCACCACGGAGAAACCGGCCTTTTCGACGATGGGCTGGATCAGGGCGCCTATCTCTGTGATGCACATGCCGGGGCGCACCTGCTTGATGGCAGCGTAGAGGCTCTCCTGGGCGACCTTGCACAGCTGGCGACGCAGCGGTGTGGTCTCACCCACGATGAACATGGCGGAGGTATCGCCGTGGTAGCCATCCTTGATGACTGTGATGTCCAAGTTGATGATGTCCCCTTCGCGCAATTTCTTGTGGTTGGGGATGCCATGGCAAATCACGTCGTTCACCGAGGTGCAGATGGACTTGGGGAAGCCGTGGTAGTTGAGCGGAGCCGGAATAGCCTGCTGCACGTCGACAATATAGTCGTGGCACAGGGTGTTCAGCTCATCTGTGGTGACGCCTGCCTTGACGTGGGGGGCTATCATGATCAGCACATCGGCGGCCAGCTGGCCGGCAACGCGCATCTTTTCAATCTCTTCCGGTGTCTTGATTTTAATGGACATGGGATCTCTCTTGGGGCCTGACTGCGCATCCTGTCGATGCCCAACAATCAGGTAATGAAAAATAGATGCGTTTGCAATCAGGCCAAAATTTTATCCCCAACCCCCGTTTACTTCCAGTGTGATTGTCATCACAACGTCAAATCCTCTGGTCAGCATTGCGCGCAGGGATCCATTTTTAGCACTGTGGTCGGTGGTGTCCTGAGCAAAGGTATGGTATAAAGCGCGCCGGAATGGGGAACTTGCGTCCACATTTCATCACCCTTAATCAATAACACACACACATCGACACCTGTACCGGGGTGCCCCTTTGGGGTCGGTTACATGGGATGTGTGGAGGCCTAACCCCAATACAGAGGTATATAATGGCTAAAGTTTCTATGCGCGACATGCTGCAAGCTGGCGTTCACTTCGGTCACCAGACTCGTTACTGGAACCCGAAAATGAAGTCCTACATCTTCGGTGCCCGCAGCAAGGTTCACATCATCAACTTGGAAAAAACCGTTCCGATGTTTGACGATGCCATGAACTTCATCAGCTCCGTAGCTGCCAAGAAAGGCAAGGTACTGTTCGTAGGTACCAAGCGTGCCGCGTCTGAAGCCGTAAAAGATGCCGCCGGTCGTTGTGACCAGTTCTATGTCAACCACCGCTGGTTGGGTGGCATGCTGACCAACTGGAAAACCGTTCGTCAGTCCATCAAGCGTCTGAAAGATCTGGAAACCCAGAGCCAGGACGGTACCTTCGAAAAGCTGACCAAGAAAGAGGCGCTGATGCGTACTCGCGAAATGGACAAGCTCGAGAAGAGCCTGGGTGGTATCAAGAACATGGGCGGCCTGCCTGACGTGCTGTTCGTTGTCGATGCCGACCACGAGCACATTGCTATCAAAGAAGCCAACAACCTGGGTATCCCGGTAGTTTCCATCGTTGATACCAACTCCAACCCGGACGGCGTTGATTACGTCATCCCGGGTAACGACGATGCTATCCGTGCCGTACAGCTGTACCTGAATGCTGCTGCTGACACCGTACTGGAAGCTCGCGCTCAGGACATCGTTGTTCAAGCTGAACAAGATGGCTTCGTTGAAGCTGAGTAATTGATAAGGACTGTAAAGCCCTTATTAACCAAGCTGATGTAATTGGTTAGCAGGGGCCCTTGTGGCCCCTGTTTCTTGTCAATTCAAGACCGAGGATACTGGACATGGCTAACGTTACTGCCGCCCTGGTAAAAGAACTGCGCGAGCGCACCGCCGCTGGCATGATGGATTGCAAAAAAGCGCTGGAAGAAGCCGCTGGTGATATCGAGCTGGCAATCGAGAACATGCGCAAATCCGGTCAGGCCAAGGCCGCCAAGAAAGCAGGCCGTATCGCTGCTGAAGGCGTGATCTTTGCTCGTACCGAAGGCAACGTTGCCGTCATGATCGAGCTGAACAGCGAAACCGACTTCGTCGCCAAAGATGCCAGCTTCATGGCAATGGGCCAGAAGATCGCCGATATCGCTGCGACCCAGAAGATTGCTGACGTTGACGCACTGAAAGCGGCTGACTTCGGTAACGGTGAGTCCGTCGAACTGACCATCACCAACCTGATCGCCAAGATCGGTGAGAACATGAACCTGCGTCGCGTGATGCTGGTTGAAGGTGACAACCTGGGCACCTACGTTCACGGTTCCCGCATTGGTGTTATCACCAAGCTGACCGGTGGTACTGCCGAGCTGGCCAAAGATCTGGCCATGCACGTTGCTGCCAACAGCCCGCAGTTCGTCAAGCCTGAAGACGTGTCTGCTGAAGTCGTTGCCAAAGAGCGCGAAATTCAGATCGACATCGCCATCAACTCCGGCAAGCCGAAAGACATCGCCGAGAAGATGGTTGAAGGCCGCATGAAGAAGTTCACCGGTGAGGTTTCCCTGACTGGTCAGCCGTTCGTGAAGGATCCTTCCATGACCGTTGCCGAGCTGCTGAAGAAAGAAGGCGCTGACGTTGTCTCCTTCACCCGTTTCGAAGTGGGCGAAGGCATCGAGAAGCAAGAGACCGATTTCGCTGCTGAAGTAGCAGCCCAAATCGCGGCCGCTCAGAAGGCCTAATCGAACCGGTTTTTCCGTTTCCCCAGACCGCGACTTATGTCGCGGTCTTTATATGACCAGGAATCAGTGACATGAGTACCAATCCCAAGCCTGCATACAGACGTGTTCTTCTGAAGTTGAGTGGTGAAGCCCTGCAAGGATCCGAGGGTTTTGGCATTGATCCAGCTGTGCTGGAGCGGATGGCCCAAGAGATCAAGGAACTGGTTGAGTTGGGTGTTCAGGTCGGTCTGGTCATCGGTGGCGGCAACTTGTTCCGTGGCGCCGGTCTTGCCAAAGCGGGCATGAACCGCGTGGTGGGCGACCACATGGGTATGTTGGCTACCGTGATGAACGGTCTGGCCATGCGTGATGCCCTGCATCGTGCTTATGTGAATGCCCGTCTGATGTCTGCCATCTCCCTGCAGGGTGTCTGCGATTCCTATAGCTGGGCCGAGGCCATCAGCCAGCTGCGCGCCGGCAAAGTGGTGATTTTCTCTGCCGGTACCGGCAACCCCTTCTTTACCACCGATTCTGCAGCCTGCCTGCGTGGCATCGAGATCGAAGCCGATGTTGTGCTCAAGGCGACCAAGGTCGATGGCGTATTCAACGAGGATCCGGTTAAGAATCCGGACGCCGTGCTGTATCATGAGCTCAGCTACAACGAAGTGCTTGAAAAAGAGCTCAAGGTGATGGATCTTGCAGCCTTTACTCTGGCCCGTGACCACGATCTGCCGATCCGCGTGTTCAACATGAACAAACCGGGTGCATTGCGTCGGGTTATCATGGGTGAGCCGGAAGGCACGCTGATCCACCACATCGGCAAATAAGATAAATATGATAGACACGAGCCGTGTGATGGCTCGTTCGCCAAAAGGAAAACCACTGTGATCAACGAGATTAAAAACGACGCCAAGGACCGTATGGCCAAGAGCGTAGAGTCGCTCAAGACCCAGATGTCCAAGATCCGTACCGGCCGTGCTCACCCGAGCCTGCTCGACGGTATCCAGGTTGAGTATTACGGTGCTGCCACTCCTCTGAAACAGTTGGCCAACGTGGTGGCAGAAGATGCCCGCACCCTGTCCATCTCCATTTTTGACCGTTCAATGATCCAGGCGGTAGAAAAGGCCATCCTGACCTCCGATCTGGGCCTGAATCCGTCCAGCAACGGTCAGACCCTGCGTGTGCCCCTGCCGCCGCTGACCGAAGAGCGTCGCCGCGATCTGACCAAGATCGTCCGTGCTGAAGCGGAAGGTGCCCGTGTGGCCGTGCGTAACATCCGTCGTGATGCCAACGCCGATCTGAAAGCACTGCTCAAAGACAAAGAGATCTCCGAAGACGATGACCGTCGTGCCCAGGAAGAGATCCAGAAACTCACCGATTCCTTCATCAAGCTGGTGGATGACGCCCTGGCCGCGAAGGAAAAGGAGCTAATGGAAATCTAAGCCTCTGACAGGTATATTACGAGCGCCGTGTAGTGCCCCTGCACGGCGCTTTTGTCTTTGTGGGAGAAATGAATGTCGCTTTTGGCAGCGTTAGGTGATTGTGCCAATTCGTCCTTGCCTCGTCATGTGGCCATCATCATGGATGGCAACGGGCGCTGGGCTCAGAACCGTGGCAAGATGCGGGTCTATGGCCACAAGGCGGGCGTGAAGTCTGTTCGTGAGGCGGTGACGTTTGCCGCGCGCGCCAAGATAGAGGCGTTGACCCTGTTTGCGTTCTCCAGTGAGAACTGGCGGCGTCCGGAAGGGGAGGTCAGTGCCCTGATGGAACTCTTCATGACAGTGCTGGGCCGCGAGGTCAAGCAACTGCACAGCAACGGGATCCGGCTCAAGGTGATCGGCGATACCGCCCGTTTCAGCGAGCGCTTGCAGGCCAGGATCGCCAAGGCCGAGGCTTTGACTGCAGACAACAAGGGGCTGACCCTCAACATTGCGGCCAATTACGGTGGTCAGTGGGATATCGCCCAGGCGGCCCGCAAGCTGGCCCGAGCCGTGGCGGCAGGCGAGCTGGATGCCGATGCCATCGATGAGTCCCTGCTGGCCGAGCAGGTCTGCATGGCTGATTTACCACCTGTGGATCTGCTGATCCGGACCGGCGGCGATCATCGCATCAGCAATTTTGTGTTATGGCAGCTCGCCTATGCCGAGCTCTATTTTACCCCGGTATTGTGGCCCGATTTCAACGAGGCCGAGTTCAGTGAGGCCGTTGCCTCTTTCGTTGCCCGCGAGCGTCGCTTCGGGTGTACGGGTGAACAGATACGGGAATTGATCGCCGAGCATCAGACCGGCTAAATCCCCTCCCAAGAGAGAGGTTTCTTTTGCTAAAACAACGAATTATTACCGCATTACTGCTTGTTCCCCTGGTATTGGGAGCGCTATTTTTCCTGCCGTTGAAATTCTTTGCCCTGTTGGCAGCTCTGGTGTTTCTGTTGGCCAGCCGCGAGTGGAGTGGCTTCGTCTCTGCCCAGCCGCAGCAATGGTTGCCGCTGGTGTTCTGTCTGTTGCTCGGTGCCAGCCTGTTCTGGCTGCCGGTCGATCAGCTCTGGACTCCCCATCTGCATCCGCTGGTGATGGGCGTGCTCTGGACCGCCGTCAGCTGGTGGCTGCTGGGGCTGCTGCTGGTATTGCGCTATCCCCGGAGCGCCAGGCTGTGGAAAGAGTCCATCTGGCTCAAATCCTTGTTTGGTCTGGTGACCCTGGTGCCCTTCTTCTGGTCTCTGGTGGCCATTCGTGGTTACAACTTCTATCACGACCCCATGATGGGGGCCTGGATCCTGTTGTTCGTCATGGGGCTGGTCTGGGCGGCAGATTCTGGCGCGTATTTTTTCGGCAAGGCCTTTGGCAAACACAAGCTGGCGCCGGCCGTCAGCCCGGGTAAAACCATCGAAGGCATGTGCGGTGGTCTCTTTACCGCCAGCCTGCTGGCGGTCGGTGTGACTTGGTTCATGGGCTTCGTGCCGGTCAAGATGGCGATAGTGCTGTTCTGCTCCTTGCTGGCCGTGCTGGCTTCCGTGCTCGGCGATCTCACCGAGAGCATGTTCAAGCGGGAGGCAGGCATCAAGGATTCTGGCACTCTATTGCCCGGTCATGGTGGTATCCTCGACCGGATCGACAGCCTGACCGCGGCCCTGCCAGTCTTCCTGCTCAGTTATCTGTTACTCAGTCAGGAGTTCTGATGCACATCTTGCTGATGGTTTTGAGAGCTTCCGGCTCCATTGGTTTGTTACTCAAGCAGGAGTTCTGATGCATAACCTGGTGATCCTGGGGGCTTCCGGCTCCATCGGGCAGAGCACCCTCAAGGTGCTGCGCCGCAATCCCGGGCGTTGGCAAGTACTGGCGCTCACCGCAGCTCGCAGCGTGGATGCCATGGTGCGGGACTGTCTCGAGTTTTCCCCCCGCTTCGCCGTCATGGTGGATGAGGCTGCCGCGACCGCACTGGCGGGCCAGCTCAAGACCCACGGTAGCGCGACACGGGTGCTGTCCGGTCAGGCTGCCCTGTGCGAGGTGGCGGCTCACCCCGATGCACACAGCGTGATGGCGGCCATCGTCGGTGCGGCGGGTCTGGCACCGACCATGGCCGCAGTGCGTGCCGGCAAGCGGATCCTGCTGGCCAACAAGGAGGCGTTGGTGATGTCCGGGGCCTTCTTCATGGAGGCTGTGCGCGAGCATGGCGCCGAGCTGCTGCCCATCGACAGCGAACACAATGCGATTTTTCAGTGCCTGCCCGAAGCCATTCAGCGCCAGCCCGGCTACTGCGATCTGGCGGGGGCGGGCATCAGCAGGATACTGCTGACCGGCTCAGGCGGTCCGTTTCGTTATACCGATATCAATGCGCTGGCACAGGTCACGCCGGCCCAGGCCATCGCCCACCCGAACTGGTCCATGGGAGCCAAGATCTCGGTCGACTCCGCCACCATGATCAACAAGGGGCTGGAGTACATAGAGGCGCGCTGGCTGTTCAATGCCGCGCCCGAGCAGATCCAGGTGGTGATCCATCCCCAGTCAGTGATCCACTCCATGGTGCAGTACAAGGATGGCTCAGTGATGGCTCAGCTTGGCAATCCGGACATGTGTACCCCCATAGCGCACGCCCTGGCCTACCCGGCTCGAGTTGAGTCCGGAGTGGAACCTTTGGATTTCTTCAGTGTCGGAGAGTTCAGCTTTATCCGGCCCGATTATGAGCGTTATCCCTGCCTGGCACTGGCCATGAGTGCCTGTCAGCAAGGGCAGGCGGCGACCACGGCGCTCAATGCCGCCAATGAAGAGGCCGTTGCGGCTTTCCTTGCAGAGCGGATCGGTTTTATGGATATTGCCAGAGTCAATGAGGCCACCATGGTGGCGCTGGGGAGTTCCCCTGTGGGTTCGCTGGATGATTTGATTGCGCTGGATGGTGCGGCCCGTGCCCGTGCTCACAATTTGATTGAGGAGCTTAGCTAATGAGTGGTATTTCGTGGCATTGTGCTGCCTTTATCGTTGCCTTTGGGTACCGGACCATGCATGAAATCGAGGTAACTGGCTGATGAGTGCTGTGCTGTGGAATGACAAACCTGCCTTTGTTACTGCCTCCTTCGGTGATTCGAATGGATGTGATCTCGAGGTGATCGGCTGATGGGCGGCGTGCTGTGGAACATTGGTGCTTTTATCATCGCCCTCGGATTGCTGGTTGCGGTGCATGAATTTGGCCATTTCTGGGTGGCCCGCCGTTGCGGCGTCAAGGTCGAGCGCTTCTCCATCGGGTTTGGCAAGGCTATCTGGCGCCGGATGGGCAAGGATGGCACCGAATATGTGCTGGCACTGATCCCGCTCGGCGGTTACGTCAAGATGCTGGATGGTCGGGTCGATGAGCTCAAACCCGGCGATGAGCAATTTGCTTTCAATCACAAGAGTGTCTGGGCGCGGATGGCCATAGTGGCAGCGGGCCCCATGGCGAACTTCGTGTTTGCCCTGTTTGCCCTCTGGCTGATGTTCATGATCGGCGTCCCTGCCGTCAAACCCGTGGTGGGGGAGGTGCGTCCCGCCTCCATAGTGGCGGTGGCCGGGATTGAACCCGGCATGGTGATCGTCGGTGTCGGCGACAAGGCGACCGGTGACTGGGAGAGCGTGACCTATGCCCTCATCAGCCACCTGGGCGATGAGGCCGTCCAGCTCAAGCTGAAGGCGCCAGGCGCCAGCTACGCCGTCGACAAGACGCTGATGCTGGATAGCTGGACCTTCGATCCGGACAAAGAGTCCCCCGTCGGCAGCCTGGGGATAGTGCCCCTCGGCGGCAAGGTACTGCCTGTGGTCGAGGCCATAGTGCCTGCGAGCGCCAGTGAAAAAGCCGGCCTGCAGGTGGGCGATCGCATCAAGCGGGTGGGCGAGCAGGAGGTCACCGAGTGGACCCAGTTCGTGCACCAGGTCCAGCAGTCCCCCGAGCAGCCATTGCAGGTCGTGGTGGAGCGGGCTGGCAGTGAACTGACCCTGACCCTGACTCCGGATGTGAAAAAAGTGCGTGGCCAGCTGGTCGGTTTTGTCGGCTTGTCACCGCAATTGGTTCCATTACCGGATGAGTATCGAATTCTGTTACAGTATGGGCCTTTGCAGGCCCTGTGGCAGGGAGCCCAGAAGACCTGGAGCCTGACCACGCTGACCTTTGACATGATTGGCAAGCTGATTGGTGGCATCGTCTCCCTGGATAACCTGAGCGGTCCCATCTCCATTGCCAAGGGGGCAGGCAGCAGTGCCGATTACGGTCTGGTCTATTTCCTCGGCTTTCTGGCGCTGATCAGCGTCAACCTGGGGATCATCAACCTGTTTCCCCTGCCTGTGCTGGACGGAGGCCATCTGGTCTACTTCCTCATCGAGGCAGTCACCGGCAAGCCGGTATCAGACAAAATTCAGGAAGTGGGTTTCAGGATCGGCGCCGCCATTCTGATGTTACTGATGGGCATTGCGCTATTTAATGATTTCGCTCGCCTCTGAGGCCAGAGCATCAACAAGGACACACAAGAACAAAATGGCTGTTAAAAAAGCATTGGTGTTGAGTTGCCTGCTGGGTGCCAGTTTCCTGGCCCAGGCGGCCCCTGCCTCTTTTGTGGTGCAAGATATCCAGGTCGACGGCTTGCAGCGTGTAACGCTGGGGGCCGCCCTGTTAAACCTGCCGATCCGGGTTGGCGACACCGTCGATTCCGTGACCCTGGCCAACGCCATCAAAAAGCTCTACTCCTCCGGTAACTTCGAGGATGTGAAGGTTTACCGTGATGGCCAGGTGTTGCAAGTGGCGGTCAAAGAGCGGCCGACCATCTCCAGCATCGAATTTTCAGGCAACAAGGATATCAAGGAAGAGCAGCTGACCCAGAGCCTGGAGTCCTCCGGCATTCGGGTGGGTGATCCGCTGGATCGTACAGTGCTGAGCTCCCTCGAGAAGGGTCTGGAAGATTTCTACTACGGCGTGGGCAAATACTCCGCCAAGGTCAAGGCCATCGTCACCCCGCTGCCGCGCAACCGGGTCGACCTAAAGTTCACCTTCGTGGAAGGGGAAGCGGCCAAGATCCAGCAGATCAACATAGTCGGCAACAATGTGTTCCCGGAAGAGAAACTGCTGGCCCAGCTCTCCCTCAAGGACGATGTGCCCTGGTGGAACTTCACCGGTGACCAGCGTTACCAGAAACAGAAACTGGCCGGCGACATCGAAACCCTGCGCTCCTACTACATGGACCGCGGTTATATCCGCTTCGCCCAGGAGTCGACCCAGGTCTCCATGACACCTGACAAGAAGGGTGTCTACGTGACCCTGAACGTCAAGGAAGGAGATCAGTACAAGGTCTCCGGCGTCCAGCTCAAGGGCGATTTGATCGACCGTGGTGGCGAGATGAAGGGCCTGATCCCCATAGAGGCAGGCAGCACCTACTCCGCCAGTCAGGTAACCCACACCGAAGAGGTGCTCTCCAAGTTCCTCGGTCGTTACGGCTATGCCTACCCGAAAGTGGTCACCTTCCCCCAGGTCAACGACGAAACCAAGGAAGTGGAGCTGATCGTCAACATAGAGCCGGGTCCCCGTGTCTATGTGCGCAACATCAACTTCAGCGGCAACGTCACCACCCAGGACGAAGTGCTGCGCCGCGAAATGCGTCAGATGGAAGGCACCTGGCTCTCCTCCGACAGCGTCGAGCAGTCCAAGACCCGTCTCAACCGTCTCGGCTTCTTTGAAACCGCGGAAGTGGACACCAAGCGGGTACCGGGCAGCGATGACCAGGTTGATCTCGACTTCAAGGTCAAGGAGCAGCCAGCTGGCTCCATCAACGCCGGTGTGGGTTATGGTACCGAATCGGGCCTGAGCCTGCAGGCAGGCCTGCAGCAGGACAACTTCATGGGTACCGGCAAGAAGATCGGTATCTCCGCCAGTACCAACAAGTACTCCAAGAGCGTCGACCTCAGCTACAACGATCCTTACTTCACCGTGGACGGTGTCAGCCTGGGCGGGCGCCTCTACTACAACCAGTTCAGTGCGGCCGATGCCAACATAGTCGACTATGAGAACACCACGATTGGCTTCCGCCTCTCCAGTGGTTTCCCGGTCAACGAGAACAACCGTCTCGACTTCAGCCTGGGGCTCGAGAACAACAAACTGTCCCAGCCCAACCCCTATCTGCAGGTGGACGAGTTCTGGAAGGTGTACAGCAAGAACAAGGATGGCGACAACCGCATGGCGTTCAACACCGTTGACGTCACCGCCGGCTGGACCCGTTCAACCCTCAACAAGGGGATGTTCCCGACCGCCGGTGACCGTCAGCGTGTGAACGCCAAGGTGACAGTGCCCGGCATGGATCTGCAGTACTTCAAGCTGAACGCCGAAGATGCTCACTACTTCCCGTTCGATGCGGATCACAAGTGGGTGCTGATGGCCAAGGCTCGCGCCTCTTACGGCAATGGTTACGGCAGCAACGGCAGCTATGATCACGTCCTGCCGTTCTTCGAGAACTACTTCGCCGGTGGTTTTGACACACTGCGTGGCTTCAAAAGCAACACGGTAGGTCCGAAGGCGCTCTACTACTACAACCTGAGCGGCAACGACGTCATTCAGGGTACCGACAGCTCGGTGGGCGGCAACGCCCTGGCAGTGGCCTCCCTCGAGATGATAGTACCGACGCCGTTTGCGTCCGAAACCTATCAGCCCCAGCTTCGTACCAGCTTCTTCATCGATGCCGGTTCAGTGTGGGATACCACCTTTGACTATGCCCAGTATCAAAACCGCTGTTTCAGTGGTTGCAACTATCTGACCGACTATTCGGATCCGACCAACTATCGTGCCTCGGCCGGTCTGTCGCTGCAATGGCTCTCCCCCATGGGCCCCCTGGTGTTCGCGATTGCCCGTCCGCTCAAGGAGTACGAAGGGGACAGGACAGAGTTCTTCTCGTTCAATATCGGCCGTACCTTCTAAGGACGGACGCGCCCCCACCCAGCCGGTGGGGGTATTCAATGATGGGACGCGCAGCTTGCGTGCCTCACCAGGTAACAAGTCGGTCCGGGTACCACTTGCATAATCAGGTAAATCAGGTTGCCCTCACATGAGGGAACAAGGAGTTAGTGTGAATAAAGCGTTGAAAGTAGCTGGTTTGAGTTTTGCACTGATGGCTGCCGGCATGGGCTCCGCCTTGGCTGACACCAAGATCGCCGTGGTCGACATGGGCGAAGTATTCCAAAAGCTGCCCCAGCGTGAAGCTGTTTCCAAGAAGCTGAAAGGTGAATTCGAGCCGCGCATGCGTGAACTGCAGAAGCTGGAATCCGACGGTCAGAAACTGGTCGAGAAGTTCAAGAAGGATGAAGCCTTCATGAGCGCCGATCAGAAGAAGCAGAACCAGGAAAAACTGGCCAAGCTGCAGATGGAGTTCAACCAGAAGCGTCAAGCGTTTGAGCAGGACAACGGTCGTCGTCAGTCCGAAGAGCGCAACAAGATCCTGACCAAGGTACAGGCTGCCATCGATTCCATCGCCAAGAGCAATGGCTATGATCTGGTGCTTGAGCGCAATGCTGCGCCCTATGCCGCCAGCAAGCTGGACATCTCTGCCCAGGTTATTTCTCAGGTAAGCAAGAGCAACTAATTGATGGCATTCACTCTCGCACAGCTGGCCCAGCAACTGGGGGCCGAGATCCATGGCGACGGAACCCTGGAAATCCGCAAGGTAGCGACACTGGAAAAGGCCGGGGAGGGGGATATCACCTTCCTGTCCAATAAAAAGTACCGGCATTATCTGGAGCAGAGCAAGGCCTCGGCCGTGCTCATTACAGAAGCGGATCTGCCATTTTGTCCCACCAATGCCCTGGTACTCAAAGACCCCTATGTGGGGTTTGCCCGGGTAGCCCAACTGCTGGACACCACACCGCAGCCGGCCACGGATATCCATCCGAGCGCCGTCATTGCGGCTGACGTGCAACTGGGCGAGAGAGTGGCCATCGGGGCCAATGCAGTGATCGAATCCGGCGTCGTGCTGGGGGATGACGTACGCATAGGCCCTGGCTGTTTTGTTGGCAAGAATACCCGACTGGGAGCGCGCTCCCGGTTGTGGGCCAACGTCACCCTGTATCACAACATCACCATGGGTTCCGACTGTCTGGTTCAATCCGGCACAGTGATCGGGGCCGATGGGTTCGGTTATGCCAATGAGCGTGGCGAGTGGATCAAGATCCCCCAGCTCGGTGGCGTGACTATCGGCAACCGGGTCGAGATTGGTGCCTGCACCACCATAGACCGCGGCGCGCTGGAAGATACCCGCATCGCGGATAACGTCATCATCGACAACCAGTGCCAAATCGCCCACAACGTCGAGATCGGCTACGGCACCGCTGTGGCAGGCTCCACCGTGATGGCTGGTAGTCTCAAGGTCGGCAAATACTGTATCATTGGCGGCGCCTCCGTCTTTAACGGGCACATGGAGATCTGCGATCAGGCCACCGTTACCGGCATGGCCATGGTGATGCGACCCATTACCGAGCCCGGTGTCTACTCTTCCGGCATCCCTCTGCAAACCAATAAAGAGTGGCGCAAGACCGCCGCCCGGGTGATGCGTATCGAAGAGATGCACAAGCGGTTGAGCAAGCTTGAGAAGAAGCTGGATCAAGAATAATCACGATTGGTATAGGGTACTGTTTTGACTACTGAAAAGAAGAGCCTGGGCATCCAGGAAATCATGGATCTGCTGCCTCACCGTTATCCGTTCCTGATGGTGGATCGGGTCGACGATTACGAGATCAGCGATGAGCGCAAAACCCTGCGCGCCATCAAGAACGTCTCGTTCAACGAGCCGATCTTCCAGGGACATTTCCCGGCCAAGCCTGTGTTTCCCGGCGTACTGATCCTGGAAGCCATGGCGCAGGCCACCGGTATCCTGGCCTTTACCATGGTGGGCAAGCCGTCTCCCAACGAACTCTATTACTTTGCCTCCATCGACAACGCTCGTTTCAAGCGTCCGGTTGGCCCTGGCGATCAGCTGGTGCTGGACGTGGAGTTCCTGAAAGAGCGTCGCGGTATTGCCAAGTTCACCGGTGTGGCCACGGTCAACGGTGAAGTGGTTTGTACCGCCGAGCTGATGTGCGCCAAACGCGAGGTTTAATACACGTGATCGACCAGACTGCCATCATTCACGATACTGCCATCGTCCATGAGTCTGCGGTGATTGGCAAAGGGGTTGAAATCGGCCCCTTTTCCGTCATCGGTGCCGAGGTGGAAATCGGCGACAACACCTGGGTAGGTTCCCATGTGGTGATCAAGGGGCCGGCCAAACTGGGCCGTGGCAACAAGATCTTCCAGCACACCTCCATCGGTGAGGATTGTCAGGACAAGAAGTACGCCGGCGAGCGCACCTTCCTCGAGATTGGCGACAACAACGTCTTTCGCGAGAACTGCACTGTGCACCGCGGCACCATCCAGGATCAATCCCTGACCAGGGTGGGCAGCGGCAACCTCTTCATGGTCAACGTGCACGTTGCCCATGATTGCATCATCGGTGACAACTGCATCTTCGCCAACAACGCGACCCTGGCGGGCCACGTGGTGATCGGTGACTTCGTGATTTTCGGTGGTCTCTCCGCGATCCACCAGTTCGGTCGCGTTGGCTCCCACGCCTTCATCGGTGGCTGCGCCGCCCTGAACAAGGATGTGCCGCCCTACGTGATGGCTGCTGGCAATTACGCCAAGCCGTTCGGGGTCAACTCCGAAGGCCTGCGTCGCCGTGGTTTCAGCGCTGAAGCCATCTCCGCCGTCAAGCGTGCCTACAAAGAGATCTTCCGCTCCGGCAAGACAGTCGAAGAGGTGTTGCCCGTGCTGACCGAGATGGCGGCCACCGAACCGGCCGTTCAGCTCTACGTGGATTTCCTCAAGGACAACGAGCGCGGGATCATCCGTGCCTGATCCCGTTCGCATCGGTATCGTCGCCGGAGAGACCTCCGGCGACATTCTGGCCGCTGGCCTGGTGCGCGAGCTGCAGCGCCGTTATCCGGATGCGCAGTTTGAAGGGATCGCCGGGCCGCGCATGCAGGCCCTCGGCGTCAAGGCCCTGTTCGAGATGGAAGAGCTCTCCGTCATGGGGATCACAGAGGTGCTGGGCCGTCTGCCGCGCATCCTCAAGGTTCGCCGTGAACTGCTGCGCCATTTCATTGCCAATCCGCCTGACATCTTCGTCGGGGTGGATGCACCGGATTTCAATATCGGGGTGGAGCTGAAGCTGCGCCGCGCCGGTATCAAGACGGTTCACTATGTCAGTCCCTCTGTCTGGGCCTGGCGTCAGAACCGCATTCACAAGATCAAGGCCGCCACCGACATGGTGCTCGCCTTCCTGCCGTTCGAGAAAGCCTTCTACGATCGCTTCGCTGCCCCCTGCCGGTTCGTGGGTCACACCATGGCCGATGCGATCCCGCTCGAACCGGACCAGGCTGCCGTGCGCCAGGCGCTGGGCATTGACCCGGGCCGACGCTGGCTGGCCGTGTTGCCCGGCAGTCGCACCGCCGAGGTGGGCTTCATGTCACCGGTATTTCTCGAGGCCTGCAAGCGGCTGACGGTACGTTATCCGGATCTCGGCTTTATCGTGCCGCTGGTCAACGAGGCGCGACGGGCGCAGTTCATGGCCATCAAGGCCGAGCTGGCGCCGGATCTCGACATGGTGTTGCTGGAAGGCCAGGGTCGCGAAGCCATGATAGCTGCCGATGCCGTGCTGCTTGCCTCCGGTACTGCTGCGCTGGAAGCCATGCTGGTGAAAAAGCCCATGGTGGTGGGCTACAAGCTCAAACCATTCAGCTATTGGCTGGCTCAGCGGCTGGTGAAGACCGCCTATGTGTCGCTACCCAATCTGCTGGCCGATCAGATGCTGGTGCCCGAGCTTATTCAGCACGAGTGCACCCCGGACAATCTGGTGGATGAAGTCAGCAAGCTGCTGGAACACGACAACCGTGAGCTCATCGCCACCTTCACCCGGCTGCACCAGAGCATTCGCTGCAACGCCGATGTGCAGGCCGCGGATGCGGTGGCCGAACTGCTCGGCAGATAACAGGCAGGGTGGCCGATAGCGCTGCGCTCATCTACCCCATGTCAGGCCCTGCGGGGCCTGTTTTGATTCAAGGCTGCAAGATGATGATCGATATTCCCGAAGACAAGCTGGTTGCCGGGGTGGACGAGGTGGGTCGTGGCCCCCTGGTGGGTGATGTGGTCACCGCCGCCGTGATCCTGGATCCGGCCAACCCGATCACCGGGCTGGCTGATTCCAAGAAGCTTTCCGAGAAGAAGCGTCTGGCGCTGTTTGACGAGATCAAGGCCAAGGCGCTGGCCTGGGCCATCGGCCGCGCCAGTCCCGAAGAGATAGACGAGCTCAACATACTGCATGCCACCATGCTGGCGATGCAGCGCGCCGTGGCGGGCTTGTCCATCACCCCTGAGCTGGTCTTTATCGACGGCAACCGTTGTCCAAGCTTGCCGATGGAAGCGCGCGCCGTGGTCAAGGGCGACAGTCTGGTGGCCGCCATCAGCGCCGCCTCGATTCTGGCCAAGGTGACTCGCGATGCGGAGATGACCGAGCTGGACAGCCGTCATCCCGAATATGGTTTCGCCCGTCACAAGGGCTATCCGACCCCTGAGCACCTCGCCATTCTGGCCGAGCGCGGGCCCTTGGCCGCTTATCGCAAGAGTTTCAAGCCGGTGCGCCATGCACTTGGGATCGAATAGCCAATGCATTTCTGTTTGAGCAACGAGAGGGTATGACGATGGCTGAACCCCGTTTTATCCACCTGCGCGTCCACTCCGATTTCTCCATGGTCGATGGTCTGCAGAAGATCAATCCTATCGTCGGAGCCGCTGCGGCCAACAACATGCCGGCGCTGGCCCTGACCGACCAGATGAACATGTGCGGTCTGGTGCGTTTCTATGGCGCCGCCCACGGCAAGGGCATCAAGCCCATCGTCGGGGCCGACTTCTGGGTGCAAAGCAGTGAGCTGGGGGACGAGCAGTTCCGCCTCACTCTGCTGGCCATGGACAATGACGGCTACCAGAACATTACCCTGCTCATCTCCCGCGGTTATCAGCGTGGCCATGTGCAGGGGCGTCCCGTCATCGACAAGGAGTGGCTCACCGATCACGCCAAGGGGGTCATAGTGCTCTCGGGTGGACGGGAGGGGGACGTGGGCAAGTTCCTGCTCAAGGGCAACCGGCAGATGACGGAGTCGTGTCTCGCCTTCTACCAGACCCACTTTCCCGACGCCTACTATCTGGAGCTGCTGCGTACCGGTCGACCCGATGAAGAGGTCTACCTGCACATGGCGGTGGCCATTGCCACCGAGTTCGAGCTGCCGGTGGTGGCCACCAACGAGGTGGTGTTCCTCAACGCCGAGGATTTCGACGCCCACGAGATCCGGGTTGCCATCCACGATGGCTATACCCTGATGGACAAGCGTCGCCCGCGCCGTTACAGCCCGCAGCAGTACCTGCGCAGCCAGGAGGAGATGGCCGAACTGTTTGCCGACATCCCTGAAGCGCTGGAAAACACGGTGGAGATCGCCAAGCGCTGCAACGTGACTGTGCGTCTGGGTGAATACTTCCTGCCCAATTTCCCGACCGGCGACATGACCACCGAAGACTTTCTGGTGGCCAAATCCAAAGAGGGCCTGGAAGAGCGTCTCGCCTTCCTGTTCCCGGATCCGGCCGTGCGCGCCGTCAAGCGCGGCGAGTATGACGAGCGCCTCGAGATCGAGCTGAAAGTCATCAACCAGATGGGCTTCCCGGGTTACTTCCTCATAGTGATGGAGTTTATCCAGTGGTCCAAGGACAACGGCATCCCCGTTGGCCCGGGCCGGGGCTCGGGGGCGGGTTCACTGGTGGCTTACGCGCTCAAGATCACCGACCTCGACCCGCTGGAATTTGACCTGCTGTTCGAACGCTTCCTGAACCCGGAGCGGGTATCCATGCCCGACTTCGACGTCGACTTCTGCATGGACAGACGGGACGAGGTGATCGAGCACGTCTCCGACATGTATGGCCGGGATGCGGTGTCCCAGATCATCACCTTCGGCAGCATGGCGGCCAAGGCGGTGGTACGGGACGTGGGCCGGGTGTTGGGCCATGCCTATGGTTTCGTCGATCGCATCTCCAAGCTGATACCGCCGGATCCGGGCATGACCCTGGCCAAGGCATTCGAGGCCGAGCCCAAGCTGCCCGAGCTTTATGAGCAGGACGAGGAGGTCAAAGACCTCATCGACATGGCGCGCCGGCTGGAAGGCGTGGTGCGCAACGCCGGCAAACACGCAGGTGGCGTGGTAATAGCGCCCACCAAGATCACCGACTTTGCGCCGCTTTACTGCGACGACTCCGGCAATCACCCTGTCACCCAGTTTGACAAGAACGATGTGGAATACGCCGGGCTGGTGAAGTTCGACTTCCTGGGGCTGCGTACCCTGACCATCATCGACTGGGCGCTCGGCATGATAAACCCGCGCCTTGCCAAAGAGGGCAAGCCGCCGGTCGACATCGCCGCCATCCCCATCCACGACAAGAAGTCGTTCGACCTGTTGCAGCGGTTCGAGACCACTGCGGTATTCCAGCTCGAATCCCGCGGCATGAAGGATCTCATCAAACGGCTGCAGCCTGACTGTTTCGAAGACATGATCGCCCTGGTGGCCCTGTTCCGTCCGGGCCCGCTCCAGTCGGGCATGGTGGACAACTTCATCGAGCGAAAGCACGGCAAGGAGGCGATCTCCTATCCGGACGAGAAGTGGCAACACGAGAGTCTCAAACCGATCCTGGAGCCCACCTACGGCATCATCCTCTATCAGGAGCAGGTGATGCAGATAGCCCAGGTGCTGGCGGGCTACACCCTGGGTGGGGCGGACATGCTGCGCCGGGCCATGGGCAAGAAAAACCCGGCCGAGATGGCCAAGCAGCGATCCGGGTTTGAGGAAGGGGCGGTCAAGAACGGCATCGACGGCGAACTGGCGGTAAAGATCTTCGATCTGGTGGAGAAGTTTGCGGGCTACGGCTTTAACAAATCCCACTCCGCCGCCTATGCGCTGGTCTCCTACCAGACCCTCTGGCTCAAGACCCACTTCCCGGCCGAGTTCATGGCGGCGGTCATGACCGCCGATATGGACAACACCGACAAGATAGTGACCCTGGTGGACGAATGTCAGCGCATGGGGCTCACCGTCATACCGCCGGATGTGAATACCGGTCGCTACCGGTTCAGCGTCAACGAAGATGGCCACATCGTCTACGGCATAGGGGCTGTGAAGGGAGTGGGGGAAGGCCCTATCGACGCCATTCTCAGCGCTCGGGATCAGGACGGCCCGTTTCGCGATCTGTTCGACTTCTGCAACCGGGTCGACATCAAGAAGATCAACAAGCGGGTGATGGAGAAGCTTATTCTCTCCGGCGCTATGGACAGGCTCGGTCCTCACCGCGCCGCCCTGATGGCGACCCTGGAAGAGGCGATGCGTGCCGCCGAGCAGCACGCCAAGGCACAGGCCGTGGGTCAGGTCGACATGTTCGGGGTCTTGACCCAGGAGATTGACGACGTCAAGAAGGCGTTCGCCAACGTGCCGCACTGGCCTGACAAGGTGTGGCTGGAAGGGGAGCGGGAGACGCTCGGCCTTTACCTGACCGGCCACCCCATCAACCAGTACAGCGGCGAATTGCGTCGCTACACGTCCGGCCGTCTGTGCGATCTGCATCCCACCTCCCGGGATACGGTTACCACGGCAGCGGGGCTGGTGATCGCGGCCCGCAGCATGGTGACCAAGCGTGGCAACAAGATGGGGATCTTCACCCTGGACGACAGATCCGGCCGTCTGGATGTGACCCTGTTCAGTGAAGCGCTGGAAAAATATGAAGAATTGATGCAAAAAGACCGTATTTTGGTGGTTTCTGGACAGGTCAGCTTTGATGACTTCTCCGGTGGCCTTAAAATGTCGGCCCGTGAATTACTGGATATCAACGATGCGAGGGAGCGTTTTGCCAGGGCAATCCGCATCTCCCTCGATGAACAGCGGATTGATGATCGCTTTTTCCCGCGTTTGTGCGAGATTTTGGAACCCGCCCGTGCCGGAGTCTGTCCGGTTCAGGTAAACTATCGTCGCCCCGGCTCACGGGTGCGATTGACGCTCGGTACCGAGTGGCGGGTGACGCCCACCGATCAACTGATAGATGACTTGCGTGTCCTGCTGGGACGAGAGCGGGTTGAATTGGTTTTTGATTAGAGGATCTATAGGCCCTATGAGTCTTTTTCTGGATTTTGAACAGCCGATTGCCGAGTTGCAGGCGCAGATTGATGAACTCCGTCATGTGAGTGAGCACAACAGTGCTGTCGATCTCAATGAAGACATTCGCCGGCTGGAGAAGAAAAACGAAGAGCTGACCAAGAAGATCTTCGGCGATCTGGGTGCCTGGCAGGTATCCCAGATGGCGCGTCATCCTCAGCGTCCTTACACCCTCGATTATATCGAGCACATCTTCACCGACTTCGACGAGCTGGCTGGCGATCGCGCCTATGCCGATGACAAGGCCATCGTCGGCGGTATCGCCCGTCTCGACGGCGAGCCCGTGATGGTGATTGGTCAGCAGAAGGGTCGTGAAACCAAGGAGAAGATCAAGCGCAACTTCGGCATGCCGCGCCCGGAAGGGTATCGCAAGGCCCTGCGTCTGATGGAGATGGCCGAGCGCTTCAAGATGCCGATCATCACCTTCATCGACACCCCGGGTGCTTACCCAGGCGTGGGTGCCGAGGAGCGTGGTCAGTCTGAAGCCATCGCCCGCAACCTGAAAGTGATGGCCGGTCTGACCGTGCCCGTGGTCTGCACCGTGATCGGTGAAGGCGGCTCGGGTGGCGCCCTGGCCATTGGCGTGGGTGATCGCGTCAACATGCTGCAGTACTCCACCTACTCCGTCATCTCGCCGGAAGGCTGCGCCTCCATACTGTGGAAGAGCGCCGACAAGGCTCCCGTGGCCGCCGATGCCATGGGCATCACGGCCCAGCGCCTGAAAGAGCTCAAGCTCATCGACACCATAGTCGAAGAGCCGCTCGGTGGTGCCCACCGCGATGTGCCCCTGATGGCACAGCGTCTGAAAGAGCGCCTCAAGCAGGATCTGAATGCCCTGCGTCCGCTCGAGACCGATCAGCTGCTGGAGCAGCGCTACCAGCGCCTGATGGGCTACGGCTACTGCTAAGCCCGGTATGCTTCTATAAATGGCGTCAAAAGGCCCCTGCTTATGCGGGGCCTTCTTTTTTGGGCGCGGGGAAAGTGCTGTTCATATGGATATCAGTCTTCCCCCCGTTTGCCGAAAACCCCTGTGTTGGATCAATTCAGCTGTGGTTAATGGCCAATAAAAGTGGGATCCCGCTCCCGTTTTACTTAAAGTGTCCCCCTTCCGATCGACCCGATTGGAATGCCCGCAAGGATGCTCTTCAGACGTACGCAGGATGGCCTGGCCAGACTGACTCACAGTGATGTTTACTGCTCCGGTTCCCTTTTTCTGCCACCTCGCACTGGCAGCGCCTTGTTCCGTTCAGTCAGTCCAGGTTTGCGTCACTCTCATTGTGCATTGTCTCCATCTGCAGCGAGTGAATCATGAGCGAATCGGTTTTTGAGATCCACGACTGGACCCTGAGGGTTGACGACAACATGCTGTGTCGACCCGACCGCGAGGTCTACCTTGAACCCAGACTGGTCAATCTGTTGCGGTTTCTGGCCTGCCATACGGGCACAGTGTTTGGCCGCGATGCCCTGATCAAGGAGGTGTGGGACGGCGCCGAGGTGACCGATCAGGTGGTCACCCAGTCCATCTTCGAGTTGCGCAAGATCCTCAAAGATGGTCGCTTTGATGCGACCGACTATATCGTTACCGTGCCCAAGCGCGGCTACAAGCTGGTGGCATCGGTGCGGCCGCTGCAGGTGGTTTCGCTGCTGATGGCGGACGAGCAGCCCGTGCCAGCGGTCAATCCGACCCTCTCCGATCTGAGCCCGCCCGCCACGGCCGACGATGACGATGCACTGCCCAATGCTGCCCCCTTTCCCGCCGGGCCCCTGACCCGCGGCATCTCGGCTCACGCCAAGGATGCCCGCAGCCGCTGGAAGATGGTGAGCTTCGATATCTTCGTGGCCGTCATCCTGGTTGCCATCGTCAGCATGCTCAGCTATCAGCACGCCAGCCCCCAGGTCCACACCATGCTGGATCCCAATTTGCTGGTGTTTCGCTTTCACTCCGGCATGGATGACAACAACGAGAATGTGCGCCTCGCCGATGGCATCACTCGTGCCCTGATGGGGGAGGTGGCTGCGGTTACCCCGCTGCGTGTTCAGTACGGCGCCACCAATCTGATGGGGGGCATCCTGCCCGGCAAGGAGCTGAGCGTGCGGGTCTCCCGCCAGCCGCGGGGCACCTATCTGGATCTGGAGTATCGCAACATCAATACCAATCGGGTGCTGTTCAGCCATCAGTACCAGCTCAGCCGTCACAAGGTACACGCTGTGCTGCAGGCGAGCAGTCAGGATCTGCTGCGGGCCCTCGATCAGCCGGACGTCTTGCCCGGCATGGGATGGCCAACCGATGATGCTTCCCTGATGGCCATGATGGAGGCGCAGTACTACATCAACAGCCAGGATCCCGTGGCTCTCAAGCGTGGCATAGCGCTGCTCGACAACTCTCTTTTCGTCCAGCCGGATCAGCCGTTGTTGCTGGCGGAGCGCTATCTGGCGGGGGAGGCGCTGGCAACCCTGGCAGGCAAGTCCGAGAGTGAGCATCTGATGGGGATAGGTACTCATCTCGCCAGCGTGGTGCAAAGCGATGTCGTCGTGCCCGCTCGGGTGTGGGAGGCCTTGACCCTGCAAGCCATTCTCAACAACCAGCCGCAGCAGGCGAGTCAGCTGCTGGCGCAGGCGGCGAGTCGTGGCCGCTCCGTACTCTACTACATACTGCAGGGCAAGCTGGCGGAGCTGGATGGCCGCCCCGAGGCTGCGGGGGATGCCTACAGTCAGGCCTTCCTGATGGAGGCGACCGAGCAGACCTATCTGCTCTGCCAGCAGCTCGGTTTCTACAGCAATATGGAGACCCTCACCCCAGCCCTGTTCAATGCCCTGGGCCAGAGCAAGGTGAAGCTCTTCTAGCGTCGAAGCGCTTGTTTTCCCTCGGTCGGCACTGTTGCCGGCCGTATCCACAGGCTGCCTTCGGGCGGCCTGTGTCGTTTCTGTCTGCGTCAATCCGTCTGTCTGCCCAAGGGAATAGCCAGTCTGGCTCAGCCGGATTTATCTCCCGCTGCTCATTGTCACCCGCGTTTGACTGGCTCGCCGCATTTGCGCTTGTCCGGCTTTGCGTTATGAGCACTGCTCGCTGCCGCTATCCCATTGTGAGTGTGCCGGTCGCCGGGAATCGGGTATTGCCGCTGAGGTTTGCCTCTGAGCAGGCGTGGTGATGAGAGATGCGGAGGGGCGAACAGGGGTGAGCGGCCGCTTGGAGCGATGGTCAGAGGGACTTTCGGATGGCCGCAAGGGGAGGGGGCGCTATGCGAGGCCCGTTATCCCGGGTTTATCCCCGGAAAAATATCAAGACGGCGAGATAAGGGGGTTATCAAGGGGCAAAAGCGGGGTGGCCGGATATCAAGGTTTTATCAAGATGGCGGTGTGGCTTGATTTCAATTTGCTGTTTTTAAATGGTTTTTAGCAAAAGCGAGGGGGCGGCGAAAAAAGTTGGCTCATGTTTTTATCCGTTAGCGGGTCCTTATGTTTTCCGGGGAGGAGAGGCCTAGTCTGTGCCCATTCGTTGGCGGGGCGTTCCGCCAAATGTGTATGTGACGACCCGACCTTTTATAGAACCGGAGATCTTATGTCCCTAGATACGAGCAAGAAGATTGGCCTCATCGCCTGTACTGGTGTGGTGGCCGGCAACATGATGGGGAGCGGCATAGCGCTGCTGCCTTCGGCACTGGCTACCATAGGTTCCATTTCCATTTTCAGCTGGGCCATTTGTCTGGTGGGTGCCATGGGCCTCGCCTTCGTGTTTGCCCGTCTCGCCACCAAGAACCCGCAAGAGGGTGGCCCCATTGCGTACGCTGGCGAGATCTCCCCCGTGTTCGGTTTCCAGACCGGTGTGCTCTATTACCATGCCAACTGGATCGGCAACCTGGCCATCGCCATTACCGGCGTCTCCTACCTGTCGGTGTTCTTCCCCATCCTCAACAACCCTATCCCGGCGGCCATCGCCACCATAGCGGCGGTCTGGATCTTCACCTTCGTCAACCTGCTCGGCGGCAGCTGGGTGAGCCGACTCTGTACCCTGGGTCTGGTGCTGATCCTGTTGCCTGTGGTGGGTACTGCCGTGATGGGATGGGGGCATTTTGATACCAGCGTCTACAGCCAGAACTGGAACACCACCAGCGGCAGCGACCTGCATGCGGTAATCAGTGCCGTGCTCATCTGCCTCTGGTCTTTTGTCGGTGTGGAATCTGCCGCCGTCTCTTCCGGCATGGTGAAGAACCCCAAGCGTACCGTCCCCCTCGCCACCATGCTGGGCACGGGTATCGCGGGTGTTATCTACATCCTCTCTACCCAGGTGATCAGCGGCATGTTCCCGGCCGGTGAAGTGGCGGCCTCTGGCGCACCGTTTGCCATGGCCTCCTCCGCCATCTTTGGCAACTGGTCTGCTCCCTTCGTGTCTGCCTTTACCGCTTTGGCCTGTTTCACCTCGCTGGGTTCCTGGATGATGCTGGTGGGCGAGGCGGGCAAGCGTGCCGCCAACGATGGCAACTTCCCGAAAATCTACGGTGAGCTGGACAAGAACGGTGTGGCCAAGAAGGGCCTGATCCTCGGCTCCCTCAAGATGACTGCGCTGATGATTGGCCTGACCGCCTTTACCTCCCGGTCCGCTCACGCCGCCGATCTGTTCAACGTGCTGACCACGGATGCTGTGCTGCTGACCATGCTGCCCTACTTCTACTCCAGCATTAACCTCATTCGCTTCGAGGGCATGACCTCCCGCAGCATAGGCACCATGATTTTCTCCGGCGTTGCCTGTGTCTTCTGTCTGGTGGCCCTGATGGGCGCCAAGGGTTCCAACCTCACTGCCACCTTCGTGGTGTCGCTCATCATTCTGATGTTCTACGCCAAAAAACAGGGGCTGCGTCAACACGACGCCCTGCTCAAAGAGCAAGCCAGCCACTAATTCCCTTTTTTTCTTCCGAGCGCTCTTCACTCACCATCCCTGATGGAGAGCGCCCCTTCATGTGTGGAGCATCAAGATGAATATCATTGCCATCCTCAACCACCTGGGCGTTTTCTTCAAAGAAGAGCCCATTCGCCAGCTGCAAGCTTCCCTGGAGCGCAAAGGCTTTCAGGTTGTGTATCCGGTCGATGTGGCCGACTTGCTGAAGCTTATCGAGAAGAACCCCCGCGTTTGCGGCGCCATCTTCGACTGGGACAAATATTCACTGGGTCTGTGCAAGGAGATCCACGATCGCAACGAGAAGCTGCCGATCTTCGCCTTCGCCAACGATCAGTCCACCCTGGACATTCACCTGACCGATCTGCGTCTGAACGTCCACTTCTTCGAGTACCGTCTCGGCATGGCCGACGACATCGCCCTCAAGATGGGTCAGGCTACTCAGGCCTATCAGGACGCCATATTGCCGCCCTTCACCAAGGCGCTGTTCAAGTACGTGGAAGAAGGCAAGTACACCTTCTGTACCCCGGGGCACATGGGCGGTACCGCCTTCCAGATGAGCCCGGCCGGCAGCATCTTCTATGACTTCTACGGCCCCAACGCCTTCAAGGCGGATGTCTCCATCTCCATGCCGGAGCTGGGTTCCCTGCTGGATCACTCAGGCCCGCACAAGGAGGCCGAGGAGTATATCGCCCGTACCTTCAATGCCGACCGCTCCTACATAGTCACCAACGGCACCTCCACCGCCAACAAGATTGTTGGCATGTTCTCCGCCCCGGCGGGCAGCACTGTGTTGGTGGATCGCAACTGTCACAAGTCCCTCACTCACCTGATGATGATGAGTGACGTGACCCCTATCTATTTTCGTCCGACCCGCAACGCCTACGGCATTCTGGGGGGGATTCCGCAGAGCGAATTCAGCCGCGAGACCATAGCGGCCAAGGTTGCTGCCACCCCGGATGCCCAGGCACCCCGTTACGCCGTGATCACCAACTCCACCTACGACGGCCTGCTCTACAACACCGGCTTCATCAAGGAGAGTCTGGATACCCCTTACATCCACTTCGACAGTGCCTGGGTGCCTTACACCAACTTCAGCCCCATCTATGAGGGCAAATGCGGCATGAGTGGCGACGCCATGCCGGGCAAGGTGTTCTACGAAACCCAATCCACCCACAAGCTGCTGGCGGCCTTCTCCCAGGCCTCGATGATCCACATCAAGGGTGACGTTGAGGAAGAGACCTTCAACGAAGCTTTCATGATGCACACCTCCACG
This sequence comes from Aeromonas sp. D3, assembly GCF_027705025.1. Taxonomy (NCBI): domain Bacteria; kingdom Pseudomonadati; phylum Pseudomonadota; class Gammaproteobacteria; order Aeromonadales; family Aeromonadaceae; genus Aeromonas; species Aeromonas sp. D3. Next base: position 130,787 of record NZ_JAPDBE010000008.1, read on the forward strand.
TCGCCGCAATACGGCATAGTGGCGTCCACCGAGATCTCCGCCGCCATGATGCGAGGCAACAGCGGCAAGCGTCTGATCAAGGACTCTATTGATCGCGCTGTCTCCTTTCGCAAGGAGATCAAGCGGCTGCGTGATCAGAGTGAAGGCTGGTTCTTCGATGTATGGCAGCCGGACAACATAGACACAGTCGAGTGCTGGAAGCTGGATCCGAAAGATGATTGGCACGGTTTCAACGGCATCGACGATGACCACATGTACCTGGATCCCATCAAGGTCACGCTGCTGACCCCGGGGATGAACCGTCAGGGCGAGCTGCTTGAGCGTGGCCTGCCTGCCTCCCTGGTCTCCAAGTTCCTCGACGAGCGAGGCATAGTGGTGGAGAAGACAGGTCCCTATAACCTGCTGTTCCTCTTCTCCATCGGGATCGATCAGTCCAATGCGATGCAGCTGCTGCGCGCCCTGACCGAGTTCAAGCGTGGCTATGACCTGAACCTGACCATCAAGAGCATATTGCCGAGTCTCTATCGTGAAGACCCGAGCTTCTACGAAGGCATGCGGATCCAGGAGCTGGCCCAGAGCATCCACGATCTGACCTGCAAGTACCGTCTGCCGGAGCTGATGTTCAAGGCGTTCGACGTGCTGCCGGAGATGAAGATGACCCCGCACCTCGCCTGGCAACAGGAGCTGGCGGGCAATCTGGAAGAGGTGCCGCTGCGTGACATGGTGAATCGCATCAGCGCCAACATGATACTGCCGTACCCGCCGGGAGTGCCCCTGGTACTGCCGGGCGAGATGGTAACGGCTGATTCCCTGCCGGTGCTCGAGTTCCTCGAGATGCTGTGCGAGATCGGCGCCCACTACCCGGGCTTCGAAACCGACATCCACGGCCTCTATCGTCAGGCCGATGGCAGCTACATCGTCAAGGTGCTGTGCTAATCAAAGTGACAACAACGGGCCGCAAGGCCCGTTTTTCCCTGCGGTTTTTATCCATTTTGTGAGTCGTCATGAAGCGCATTCTCTCCATTCAATCCCACGTCGTCTTTGGCTGTGCCGGCAACAGTGCCGCCGTCTTCCCTATGCGCCGCATGGGCATGGAAGTGTGGCCTGTCAACACAGTGCAGTTTTCCAACCACACCCAATACCGTCAGGGGTGGCAGGGGATGGTGATGCCGGATGGCCATATCCGCCAGCTGATAACCGGTCTGGCCGACATAGGCGTGCTGGGGCAGTGCGATGCGCTGCTAAGCGGTTACCTCGGCTCGGCCGAGCAGGGGGAAGAGATACTGGCGGCGGTGGCCAGACTCAAGGCGCTCAACCCGAACGCCCTTTATTTCTGTGACCCCGTCATGGGTCACCCCGACAAGGGATGCATAGTGGCACCCGGTGTCGCCGATTTTCTCAAAAACCGGGCGCTGGCCTGTGCCGATATGCTGGCCCCCAATCTGCTGGAGCTGGAACAGCTGACCGATCGGGAGATCCGCAATGTGCCCCAGGCACTGGCAGCATGCCAGCAACTGCGGGATCAGGGGGTCAAGCTGGTGATGGTCAAGTATCTCGGGAAGGCGGGGTTTGCCATGGACAGGTTCGAAATGCTGCTGGTATGCGAAGAGGGGGCGTTTCATATCTCACGCCCCCTCTATCCCTTTGCTCGCGATCCCATTGGAGTCGGTGATCTGCTGAGCGCCACCATGCTGGCCAATCTGCTGGCAGGTTTCACGCCTGTGGCGGCGTTCGAGCGTACCAACGCCAGCGTCGATGCAGTAATGGCACAGACCTGGCTCGCCGGAGCCTATGAGCTGCAACTGGTGGCAGCCCAGCAGGTGATGGTGTTGCCACAGGTGCGTGAGCAGGCTACCCGGCTTTAGCACGTAGTCGTGCTACTTGTGTCTAGCTCGGGCGACGTGCCAGCCGCAGAGCCTGACGAGCGGTTAGCCCTGTGGCCTGGTGCAGGCCCTGAGGAGCGCACGCCAGCTTGAGGCGACGCCACTCTCGCCACAGCAGCCAGCACAGCGGCAGTGTCAACAGCAGCACAGTCGTGGGCTGGGCGAGCAGTACACCTTCGCGTCCCCACTGCATCGGCAGCAAGAAGATCAGTGGCAGCAGCAGCAGTGTCTTGGCCGCCGATATGATCAGTGCCTGCTTGGTGCGAGCCATGGATTGCAGCAGCACTATGCCAAAGATGATGATCCCTTCCAGCGGAATGGCGCTGAGGTTGAGAGTCAGGCTGCTGACGGCGGCGGCAAGCAACTCGGCATCCTGACCGCCGGTGTAGAGCATGGCCACCTGGCGCGGCAACAGCTGGATCAGCAACCAGACTGCCATGCCATAGACCAGCGTGATCTTGAGCCCCATCTCCATCAGGAATTTCAGGTCACGGTAGCGCTTGGCCCCCGCCGCCTGACTGACGAGAGGCTGGATGCCAAATGCCAGTCCCTGCAGGATGACGATGAATATTGCCTCCGTGTAGCCTGCTACCGTGTAACCGGCCAGATCCTTGATGGCGCCATACGCCATCAGCTGGCTATTGTGCAGCAGCAGCAGCAGTCCCAGGTTGAACTGGGCGATCAGGCTCGGCAGGCCGGTAAAGAGCAGGTTGGGCATGGCCGGAAAATTGGGCACTAGATGGCGCCATGACAAATTCAGTTTGGCATGGGAAGTAAAGAAGTAACCCAGGCCCAGCAGGCTGACGACCCCCTCGGACATGAGTGTCGCCTGGGCAGAGCCCACCAGTCCCAACCCCAGTCGACCGACCATGATGTAGTTGAGAATGATGTTAAGCACTGCGCCCCCGCTGACCAGGATCATGGCCAGCCTGGGTTTGCCGTCGTTGCGCAGCAGATAGGGCACCGCCAGGTTGCTGGCCAGCAGCAGGGTACCGCCACCAATCCAGTAGAGGTAGTCACTGGCCTGTTTCCAGGTCTCTGTGCCTTGCTCGATTCCCAATGCCAGCAGGATATCGATGTGCCAGTGGTGCAGCAGCAGGGGGGCCAGAGTGCCGAGCAAGGCCAGCAGCCAGAGCGCATTGACCAGTGCCTGGCGGGCGAGCTTGATGTTCTTGGCCCCTTGCTGGAAGGAGATGGCGGTGGCCGCGCCCATGCTGATCATGGCGGCGAGACCGATCAGCACCATGATGACCGGGTAGACCAGGTTGATGCCGGCGAGGCCGGCGGCGCCCACGTAGTGGCCGACGAAGATGCCATCGACCAGGTAGTAGGCACCGGAAACCAGCATGGCCATGATGGAGGGGAGGGCATAGCCCCAGAAACGGCGGGTCATCGCCCGCTGGCGTAATGTGAAGTAGGCAGACATATCTATTCTCTTGGGGAGTTCGATTATCGAGCCGACAGTCTAAATTAATACATTTTTGTTGATAATCCGCCTTAAGATCGATGAATTGATGAGTAAAATTCAGCAATTACCGGGTTTGGTAGTGTGCCTTGAGCATGTCGATCAGGGCGCGCAGACCTTTACCCAGTTGATGACGGCTTGGATAGAAGAGTGAAAATCCCACGAAGGTTGGGCACCAGGGCTCCAGCACTCGCAACAGTTTCCCTTCTGCCAGCTGCTTGCTGACCTCCTCTTCCGGACAGTAAGCCAATCCCAGCCCTGCCTCGGCAGCGCCAAGATAGAGGGCTGGCGTGCTGGTGGTGAGCGGCCCTGTCACCTCGATTTCCAGCATGCTCCCCTTTCCCTCGGTAAACGCCCAGCGATAATGGTGGGAAGGTGTCAATCGATAACCTATGCAAGCGTGACGCGACAGCTCGCGGGGATGTTGCGGTGTGCCGTGTTTGCTCAAATAGGCCGGTGAGCCCACCACCAGATAACGCTGGTGTGGTCCCAGTGGCACACCGATCATCTCCTTGGGCAGCAGATCGCCGTAGAAGATGGCTGCGTCATAGCCATCCTCGATAAGCCGTGGCATCAGCTCCTGCTCCACCACCTCTACCTGCATGCGCGGGTAGCGCACCATGTAATCGATAAGCACAGGGGCCAGCAAGTCGTTGATGGCCTCCCTTGGTGCGCTTATTTTCAGTCGCCCGACAGGCTCATTGCTGTGATGGGCCAGCTCGTCGAGGGCCTCTTCCAGGGTATTGAGGGTCGGCAGCAACTGCTCGAGCAGACGTTGACCCGCATCGGTCGGCACCACGGCGCGTGTGCTGCGATTGAGCAGTCTGACACCGAGCCGGGTCTCCAGCCCTTTCAGGCTGTGGCTCAGGGCGGAGGCCGAGACGCCGAGTTCGAGGGCGGCCTTGCTGAAACTCTGATGGCGGGCCACGGCGGCAAAAACCGCCAGTTCGGCGAGATCGGTACGGGTGATGACCATGACAACTCAGGGGAAAAAAGGGTGAACAACAGGGTACGTCAGGGCAAGGCGAGGCACAACCTGACCAATAAACGACCGAGTGTAAGCGGTTTGTTATACCTATAAGGATATAGATACTGGTGAAACTACCTGTACTTGTTAACGGTTGTTCACAAGGTTGAGCTGATAACGTGATCCATGACGCCAGAAAGGCGATTCTAGTCAAACTTTGGTTGATTAATTCAAAAAAACACTGTGATCGTTAAGGGGATTTAATTAGAGTCAGCCCATCAGAACAAAGGCGCGTTAACGACTTGTAACAGCTGACGCGCTGACAGCCCCAGGCTGATGACCCACTGACCTGTTTGTTGCAATTTGGTTGTTGCATGGAGTAATGACCACCTTGCCGGGTTTGGGGGGAAGAAAAAAACAGGGATGGACGGCAGGAGTTCCAGGGAAATGGGACAGGGCATTGCGCCCGATTGACTCGATTTTTCTATTTTCCTTGATGACAGGAACACCACTATGTCTGACATGAATATTGCAGTAGAAGGCAGCGTAGCCAGTAATGCGTCTTCCCGTGGCAACACCAAGGCCGATCTGGTCTGGATGCTGGGTTTGTACGGTACCGCCATCGGTGCCGGTGTACTCTTCCTGCCGATCAACGCCGGTGTAGGTGGTTTGTGGCCGCTGGTGGCCATGGCGCTTCTGGCGTTGCCGCTGACCTTCTTTGCACACCGTGGTCTGACTCGCTTCGTACTGTCCGGCTCCACCCGTGATGGCGACATCACCGAAGTGGTGGAAGAGCACTTTGGCAAGACCGCAGGCAAGTTCATCACCCTGCTCTACTTTTTTGCCATCTATCCCATAGTACTGATGTACTCGGTCGCCATCACCAACACGGTTGAAAGCCTGCTGGTTCACCAACTGGGTATGACAGCGCCCCCCCGTGCCGTCCTGTCGCTGGCACTGATCCTGGGTCTGATGGCGGTGGTTCGCCTCGGTGGCCAGTTCATCGTCAAGGCGATGAGCGTGCTGGTATTCCCGTTCGTGCTGACCCTGATGGGCCTGGCCTTCTATCTGGTTCCACACTGGAACGGCGCCATCATCACAGAAGCACCGGCCCTGTCCGATGCCTTCAACGGCGACTTCATCAAGACCCTGTGGCTGGCCATTCCTGTGATGGTGTTCTCCTTCAACCACTCCCCGATCATCTCCTCCTTCGCGGTAGACAACAAGGGTCGTTACGGCGCCGGTGCCGAGAAGAAGTGCGGCAACATACTGCTGGGTGCCCACGTCATGATGGTCATGACCGTCATGTTCTTCGTGTTCAGCTGCGTACTGAGCCTCTCCCCGGCTGATCTGGCTGCCGCCAAGGAACAGAACATCACCATTCTGTCCTACCTGGCCAACCATTTCGATAATGCTTTCATTGCCACAGCGGCTCCGCTGATCGCCATGGTTGCCATCAGCAAGTCCTTCCTCGGCCACTATCTGGGTGCCAAAGAGGGCATGAACGGTCTGATGGCCAAGGCGCTGCGCGAGAAAGGCAAGCAGGTCGACATCAAGCAACTGGACAAGGTGACTGCCGTCTTCATGATCCTGACCACCTGGGCTGTGGCTACCGTCAACCCCAGCATCCTCGGCATGATCGAAGACCTGGGCGGCCCCATCATCGCCATGCTGCTGTTCCTGATGCCGATGTACGCCATCACCAAGGTACCTGCCATGCGCAAATACGCTGGCAACATCAGCAACGGCTTCGTGACCCTGATTGGCCTGATCGCCATGTCCGGTATCATCTACAAGCTGATTGCCTGATAATTCCGGTTACACTGTTGAATGAAGAAGCCGCCTCGCAAGAGGCGGCTTTTTTTGTTTGAGCAAGGGATAGTCCTTAACAAGCAAGGGGTTGCGGCCTAACATGGCCCGATGTGTGTTTATTAATCGGGACAAAGGAATATGTCTGCTTTGAAAAAGGATCTCGGGCTCTGGCAGGGAATGGGGCTGCTCGCCACCTCACTGCTGGGTACCGGTATCTTCGTGGTGCCGGCGACCGCGGCGTCGCTGGCCGGTGGGGCCTCGCTCTGGGCCTGGGTGCTGCTCATTGTGCTGGTGCTGCCCATCGCCTTCACCTTCGCCCGGCTTGGCCGTCGTTATCCTCACGCAGGTGGGGCGCCGCATCTCATCGGGCTTGCCTTTGGCAACGGCGCCGAGCGCTTCTCCGCCTTCCTGTTTCTGGCTGTGCTGCCGGTGGGATTGCCTGCCGCACTCACCATTGCCGCCGGCTTCTGGCATGCTTTGTTCGAGATGGAGGAGTGGACCCTGTGGGGCATACAGCTGCTGACCCTGCTCGGGGTGTTTCTGCTGGGTTTGCGCGGGGCACGATCCTCCGGCAACCTGCAACTGCTGATCGCCCTGGCCATATTGGGGCTGACCCTGCTCATCTGGTTCAAGGGTGATCTCAGCTGGCGCGACGGGGCCCAGCCGTTGCCGAGCGCAAGCGAATGGCCCGCCATGGGCACGGCGCTGGCAGTGATGTTCTGGTGCTTCGTGGGGCTGGAAGCCTTCGCCCACATGGGGGAGGAGTTCAAGCGACCTGAGCGGGACTACCCGTTGGCACTGCTTGGCGGCGTGCTGCTGGCGGGGCTTATCTACTGGGTTCACTCGCTGGTGGTGCTCAAATATGGGCTCTATGGCGACGAGGCAAAAAACGCCACCGCCATTCCGGCGCTGCTCTCGCTGCTGTTCGGCCCTACCGCCAAGTGGCTGGTGGCAATCCTGGGTTATCTCTCCTGTTTTGCCAGCATCAACATCTATCTGCAGGGGTTTGCGCGCCTTATCTGGAGCATGGCGCGGGAGGGCAAGCTGCCCACCTCGCTGGCTCGTCTCTCGGCCCGGGGGGCGCCGCTCAATGCCCTGTGCTGGGTGCTCGCCATCTGCCTTGTCTCCATCACCTTGATCCTCTGGCTGCGGCTGCCGCTGGATGAGCTTATCCGCTACGCCAACGGCAACTTCGTGCTGGTCTACCTGCTCTGCATGGCGGCTGGCTGGCGTCTGCTAGGCGGCATGGGCAAGGGGCTGGCGGGATTGAGTGTCTTGCTCTGCCTCGCCGTGCTGGTGGCGCTCGCCTCCCAGGTGTTTTATGCCGTATTGCTGAGTGCAGGTTACGGTCTCTTCTCCCTGTGGCGCCGCTATCTGCGCCGCACCCGGGACACGGAGAATATCTGCGTCATCAAGTAACCATCCCGACAAAGAGCCCCGCAGTGCGGGGTTCTTTGTCTATCAGGGGTGTTGGCTACCGGGCGCTTGGCTGGTCGCTGCGTAGCAGGGCGTAGTGTTGCAGGGAGATAAACTGATTCCCCTTCCATTCGCACTCCCGCGCCGTCCCCTCGTAGCGAAATCCGGCGCGGAGCAGGACGCGGGCGGAGGCGACATTGGGCTCCTCCACCAGGGCCTGCAGCCGGTGCAGCGTAGTGGTGCCATAGAAGTGGGTCAGAAAAAGGGGCAGGGCCCTGCCCATTACCCCTTTTCCCCAGTACTCGGGATAGAGCCAATAACCTAGCTCGGCCTTCCTGTGCTGCGGATCGCCATCGTTGTAGCCGATGGCCCCCATGGGGAGGTCGGTGTGCTGACTGCGGATCAGAAACCAGCCGCCAGTGCCCTGACGCACCAGGTCGGCGTACCACGCCATCTGGGCCTCACAGGCTGTCAGGCTATCGTAACTGATGCCGTAGTGGGCAATAACCTCTGGATCCGACAGGCCGCGATAGATGTGAGGCAGATCGGCCGCCGTGATGGGGTCGAGCCGCAGTTCGCCCCCTTGTCGTGAATTCATGCTCTTCTCCTGTGCGGCCTGTGTTGGCAGGCCGCCTGATTGGGAAAGACAGTTGTGTGAAGGTGTGACTGCTGGTGTCAGTTCGCTGCGAGGCCAAGCAAACCGGCCAGCTGCTGCAACTCGTCGCGCCACTGTTGTTGCAGCCGGGGTGTCTGATGCCTGGGCTTGCGGGCGAGATCGGCGGCGAGCAGGGCATCCAGCTCGTACCAGCGTGCCAGCAGCGCCTCTTCGTCATCCTCCACAGTGGCTTGCTCCTGCGGGCTGCCAGTGGTGGCGGGGCTGATTGAAAGGTCCATGGGTTCATCACAGAGCAGCTCGGCATAGGCCCGCTCGGCACTGTGGGCTTCGACAATCCGGCCTTCCCTGATCACCCAGAACCGGTTGCAACTGCGCTCGATCAGATCCCGGTCGTGGGAGATCAGCAGCACGCCACCGGCAAAACGCGACAGCGCCTCGGCCAGATCTTCTTTTCCTTCCAGATCCAGATGGTTGGTGGGTTCATCCAGCCAGAGCAGATGGTGGCTCGCCAGCGACAGGGCGAGAAACAGCAGCCTGGCCCGCTCACCACCGCTCAGGCTATGCACGCGTTGCCCGTGACGGGAGTAGGGGAAACCTGCACGGATCAAGGCCTGGCGCAGCGTCACCTCGGGCAGGGGGGCCAGACAATAGAGAGCATCGGTCAGCGTTACAGCGTCATCGAGCTGCTGCAGGGACTGATCGTAGTAGGCGATGCTGGCGCCGGGGTGGCGGTGCCAGCCTTCACCCGGTAGTTGAGCGCGCAGATCGTGCCAGCACTGACGCAGCAGGGAGGACTTGCCGGTGCCATTGGCACCGAGCAGGGCAACCCTGTCTCCGGCTCGCAGCCCGAGATCCTCGGCCCGCAGCAGGGGAGGCAAGCCGGGAGCGGGGCGCACGTCGAGGGCGTCCAACCGCAGCAGGGCATCGGCGGGCAGTGCCTGCCCGTGCAGTTCGAGGCGCCAGGGGGCGCCGGCACCGACAACGCTCTGCTCCTCCTGCATCCTGGCAATCCGTTTCTCCATGGATTTGGCCTGACGCACCAGCTTCTCGTTGTCATGCTCCCGCCCCCAGATGGCGAGGCGTTTGCTGCTGGCGCTCAGGCGGTCGATCTCCTTCTGCTCGTCGGCCCGGCGCAAACGGGCTTGCTCGTCCTCTTCCGCCTGGGCCGCTCTGGCCTGGCTGCAAGGCAGGGCGAAGCGATAGAGGCATCGATCCCGCAGGATCAGGGTCTCGCGGGTGACCCGGTCGAGCAGGCGGCCATCGTGGGACACCAGCACGAAAGCGCCGCGCCAGCCCAGCAGGAAGTGCTCCAGCCAGAGCAGAGCGGGCAAGTCCAGGTGGTTGCTGGGCTCATCGAGCAGCAACAGATTGGGCTGGCGCAGCAGGGCGCGGCCTATCTGCAATCGGGTGTGCTGGCCGCCGCTCAGGGCGCTGACCGGTAACGCGGCCTGTGCTTCAAGCTGCAGCTCGGTCAGCATCTTGTCCACCTGCCAGTCGAGCGCGGGATCCCCGTCCACTGCATCGAGCAGTACGGCGCGGGCGGTGAGCGCCTGCAGGCGTGCGGGCAGATGTTGCGCCACGAATTCACAACGGCAAGCCGCTGCGTGATGCACGCGTCCGTCATGGGGATCGAGCTGACCGGCCAGCAGGGCGAGCAGTGTGCTCTTGCCGCTGCCATTGGCACCGATAAGGCCGATGCGATCACCGCTGCGGATGCTGAGGTCGACGCTGTCAAACAGGGGAAGGTGTCCTGCCGTCATGTGCAGGGAATGGGTACTCATCAGGGTTGTCATGCTCTTGCTCTCTAAAATCACGGGATCAAAAATCCCTGTCATCAGGAGCGCTGGCGACAACGGCAGAGTCGAGAAAGGTCTCGGTTTGGAAGGGAGTCGGCTTTGCTCGAACCCGCTATCGCAGCGCGATGGTATGCAGGCAAGAGCACTGGAATGTGCCGAACAGGCGAGCCGAGAACATCGGGCACGCTTGGATAACCATTTTTTACCTCCTTATTTTTTGTGATGACAAGGTGCGCCGATTATAAGCACAGAAAAAATAGCCGTCCATCGGGGGTAATGCCAGTCAGTTAAGCCTGACTGGCATTGTTTTTATTGGCTTTTTTTACACTGTATTTCTGTGGCCTTGGCTTC